>JAZSRN010000076.1:0-5093 GCA_045538535.1 Candidatus Gastranaerophilaceae bacterium
TTTTCCATAAAATCTATGTCCATACTATCCATAAGCATATTTACCATATACCCATTATACCAAATTTTTTAACAAGCGCAAGTCCATAACCTTAAGATTACAGACACTCGCCTATACAATCGCTAAATATGCCTCAATATCTTCATCCGAATTCATTTCTGTCGTTGCAACCAAAATGCTGTATTCATCTAATTTTATGCCACCATTTATATTATTAGCATCTAATTTAGACAAAAATTCATCTGCATTTTTACATTTGACAACAAACTCATTATAGAAATTTTCCGTCAAAATTTCATAACCTTTAGCTTTTAAACCATCGGCCAAATTGTGAGCATTTTTCGCAGATAGATAACTTGCTTGTTTAAACCCATTTTCACCAACTAAAGACAAATAAACATTAGCACAAAGCCCGATTAACGCTTGATTTGAACAAATATTACTTGTTGCTTTTTCACGTTTAATATGTTGTTCTCTGGTCTGAATTGTCAAAGTATAAGCATCTTGGCCATCTTTATCTAAAGTTTTACCGGCTAATCTTCCCGGCAACTGGCGCATAAACTTTTCTTTACAAGCCAAAAATCCTGCGTGCGGCCCACCGAAATTCATAGGAATACCAAGGGTTTGAATATCACCTACAACAATATCGGCACCATATTCAGCCGGAGGCGCTAACAATGCTAAGCTTGAAACATCACAACAAACGATTTTCAAACATTCTACATTATCCAAGCTGTTAAGTTCAGCGATTTCACCATAATAATCCGGAGTTTGAATCATTAAGCAAGCGTAATCCGAAGTATTAGTAGGCACAACATCAAAAACTTCTAATTCAATATCATTTGACCAACAATAAGTTTTTATAACTTTTAAATACTCAGGATTTAATCTTTTAGATACAAGAACCTTGTCTTTTTTAGAGATTCTAACCGCCATAAGAATAGCTTCAGCACAAGCACTTGCACCATCATAGACCGTTGCATTTGAAATATCCATGCCGGTCAATTTACAAATCATAGTTTGGAATTCGTACATAATCTGTAGGGTACCTTGAGAAATCTCCGGTTGATAAGGTGTATATGCTGTCAAAAACTCCCATCTGCGTGCAATATCAGCAACACAAGCAGGAACAAATTTGTTATAAACACCTCCACCCATAAAACAAAGCTTATCTGAATTATTACGACTTGCTAAAGCCTTAACCTCTTTTTGGACAGCCATTTCACTCATAGCTTCCGCCAAATTCAATTCTGGCATTTTTGCAACTTCCGGAATTTGTTTAAACAAATCGGATAAAGCACTCAAGCCTATACTTTTCAACATTTCGGATGTTGTTTCTTGATTATGCACTAAAAAATTTTTCATTATTCCAACTCTTCTTTATAATCTTCGTAATCCAATAAATCTTCAAATTCAGTAGGTTCCGGTGTTGCTGCAATTTTAATCAACCAACCGTTTTCGTAAACATCTTCGTTCAAAGTTTCAGGCGCATCAGCAACAGCAACGTTAACCTCAGAAACTTTACCGGAAATCGGCATATAAATTTCAGACGCTGCTTTTACAGATTCAATAGTTGCAAAAGTTTCGCCTTTTTTAAACTCAGCACCAACTTCAGGCAATTCCAAAAAAACAATATCGCCTAACTGTTCAACCGCATAATCAGTCAAACCTACAGTATAAGTTCCATTTTCATTGTCCAAAATATACTCGTGACTTTTGGAACATAAAATTTTCTCTGTGATACTCATTTTTTCTCCTTATATATTAATTATTTAGATTTTACAAAATTGTGTTTTTCCACGAAAGGTTTTTTAACAACCTCAGCATCGTGTAGTTTCTCTCTTATCATAACTTGAACATCAGATCCGGTACATATTTCTTTAACATTTTTTACATAAGCAAGCGCAATGTTACAACCTAAAGTCGGTGAAGGAGCTCCACTGGTAATGACCCCGACCTTTTCACCGCCAAAGTAAACATCATAACCATGACGCGCAATATTTCTATCTTTCATTTTAAGTGCAATGAGCTTTTTAGTAACCCCATCGCGCACTTGCGCCATAATGACATCTTTACCATTGTAATCAACCGTTTTGTCCTTAGGAATTGACCAAGAAAGACCGGCTTCAATAGGTGTTGTCTCTTCGTCCAAATCATTGCCATAAAGATGTAATGCGGCCTCTAATCTAAGCGTATCTCTCGCACCAAGCCCGATTGGCTTAATCCCAAATTCTTTGCCTTCTTCTAAAACCTTATCCCACAAATCTTGGGCATACTCATTTTCTACCAATAATTCAAATCCGTCTTCACCAGTATAACCCGTACGAGAAACAAACATTTTGACGCCCGCAACCGTTCCTAATTTGATAGTGAAAGAATCTTGATTTCCGTCATAACCCATTTTTTGAATTAAATCTATTGCCTTTGGCCCTTGAACCGCCAATAGTGAATAGTCATTTGAACGATTATCTATTTTAACCTCAAAATCATTTTTATTTCTAAACATCCAATTCACATCTTCGTCGATTCTTGACGCATTACAAATAACCAAATATTCAGAAATACCCATTTTGTAAATAATTAAATCATCTATCAAACCGCCATTTTTGTTCGGAAGTTGGCAATAAACCGCTTTTTCATAAACCAGTTTTGAAATATCTTGCGGAACAATACTATTTAAAAACTCCAAAGCATCTTTACCGGATACAAAAACCTCTCCCATGTGCGAAACGTCAAAAAGTCCAACATTTTCCCTAACTGTTTTGTGCTCATCCATAATTGACGAATACTGAACCGGCATGTGCCAACCGGCAAAATCAACCATTTTCGCACCTAATTGAACGTGTTTGTCATGTAAAAAAGTTTCCTTAGTCATATTGCCCCCCCATATATAAGACTATTTTTATCCATTTCAAGGATTATGTCAAGGAATTAACATTAATTAAGACGAGAGCAATCCCCCGCCTTAATGTTTTGTTTAGTAGTGAAACACTTTTAGATTTTTATTCTTTACACAACACTAAGCCGCTGCTGAGACGACGGGCTTGCCCTCCTTCACTATATGCCCTCGAATACGCAGAAGCAAAACTGCGACAGTATGCTGCATAACTATGACGTTCCTCTCCTGACCAAACCCAAAACGTCTTGGTATTAGCATCTGAAAAACCATATTTCAACCCTATTGATGCATTATAGGATATGCCTTCTTTGTCTTCATATGCCCCAATCGTTGTACCATATATATCCTTTGCTATAATTGCTAGCTCTACTCGACTGGCAATGTTTTTTGTGCCGCCACATGTTAAAGCTGCACCAGCATAGTAGTCACCATTTGCACAATCACTTGTATCGCAACAGTAATCAAGACCTAAATCATCTTTTTGAGCCATACATTCATCATAAGTTAATGGTTTGTTTGCTGCTTGTGGAGCCTTAAAACAACTGCCATTGATTTCGAATGCGCATGCAGAGCCTAGACCGCCGGAGTTGAAGGTTATGACGTCATTAGATAGTTGGTTTGGCATTTTACTGCCGTTCCAATCGAATACTGCAGCTACGCAACCAGATGTTGAAGATTGATTGTTTGACCAAGTCACTGGAACTTCATCAATATCACATTTTGCGTTGTAGGTTAATATCATTGCGGTACCATCTGCAGTCACTATACCTACAGTATCACCGTATTCATGGGTGTCATCGTTTGTCATTTTTAGTTGTTTACCGGTTGTGGTTTTAGATATTTCCCATTCTTTGCCTTCGTCGTTAATTATTACTTTCTCGGTTGGCCAACATTCGGTTAGATGGGCATTGTCGCAGACCTTTGCAATCTTTAGGTGTTTTTGTAGTTCATTTACAAAATCCATTGTTGTTGCGTAACCACCTAAGGTTGAAAGTGATTTCATCTTATCTGTTGCTTTGCCGAATTTTTGAGTAATATTTTGGTTACGAGCGATTTTTACTCGTTCTTGAATATTCGCAATCAATGCCGGCATCGTCAACGCCGCTACTACACCTACGATTGCAAGAGTGATTAAGACTTCTGCTAAAGTAAAACCGCATTTTCGGTAGGGCTGGGTTCACTCTAGCCGAGGTCCTAATCACCCTAGCAATCGTCGGGGTAGTAGCGGCGATTACGATGCCGGCGTTGATTGCGAATATTCAAGAACGAGTTAAAACCGCTCGTATCCAAAACATTACTCAAAAATTCGGTAAAGCAACAGATAAGATGAAATCACTTTCAACCTTAGGTGGTTATGCAACAACAATGGATTTTGTAAACGAATTTCAAAAACACCTCAAGATTGCAAAAGTCTGTGATAACCAACACCTAGCCGAATGCTGGCCAACCGAGAAGGTAATCATAAACGACGAAGGCAAAGAGTGGGAAATCTCTAAAACAAAAACCGGAAAACAATTAAAAATGACAAATGACGACACCCACGAATACGGTGATACAGTAGGTATTGTGACTGCAGACGGTACTGCAATGATATTAACCTACAACACCAAATGCGATATTGATGAAGTTCCGGTAACTTGGTCAAACAATCAATCAAGCACATCCGGTTGTGTAGCAGCGATATTTGACTGGAATGGCTCCAAAATGCCAAACAAACTATCCAATGACGTCATAACCTTCAACTCCGGTGGCCTAGGCTCCGCGTGCGCCTTTGAAATTAATGGCAGTTGCTTTAAAGCACCACAAGCAGCAAACACATATATGACAAAAGCAGAATGTGAAGCTAAAAAAGGAGACCTAGGAATAAATGCTTGTAATTATGACACAGATTACTGGGCAAAAGCAGTAGAGACATGTGGCCATGTAGATAAAATGGCAAGCATGGCCGATTTAGCAGCGATAGCAAGTGACATATACGGCACAACTATCGGAGAAGAAGAAGACAAAGAAGGTATATCTTACAACGCCTCAATTGGCTCTAAGTACGGTTTCTCAGATGCAAACACTTTGTCGTTTTGGGTTTGGTCTGGGCGTGAGACCACTAGCTACTACGCATACACCCGATACTTCAGCTCTACGAGCAAGTCGGAGGCCAAGCGGTCTTAGGAAGACAAGACCTGATAACAACTCCTTG
>JAZSRN010000044.1:0-21890 GCA_045538535.1 Candidatus Gastranaerophilaceae bacterium
CAAGGGTTTCAGGCAATTTCGAACCCCCGACTTTTTCAATGAAATCTATGTTCATACTACTCATACGCATATTTTTCATGTTCCCAATATATCAAAATTTTTAACATTTTTCAACCCCTATAAAAAACATTAAAACTACAATTAAATTTATACAGTATATTGTGCAAAGGAACAAATAAATCATATTGTCTGAATTCAACAACATTTAACGCAAAATTCATTTGACATAGTCTTTTGAAATAGTAAAATTGCCTTAGGGATATCATTTTAAGGAGAATACAAATGGATATAAAATCGGTAATTTTAGCCGCCGGAAAAGGCACCCGTATGAAATCAGAAACATCAAAAGTTTTACACGAAATTATGGGAAAACCTCTTCTAGGTTACGTTTTGGACAATATTAAAAATATTACAAATGAAAATTTTGTTATTGTCGGACATTGTGCACAACAAGTTACTGATTATATAAACAAAAATTATCAAAACGCCAAAACTATTCTTCAAACTCCACAACTCGGAACAGGTCACGCAGTTTCTATGGCTTGTCCGGATTTGGAAAATTTTGACGGCCAAATAATTATTCTTTGTGGTGATACACCACTTATTAAAGAAGATACACTGAAAAAATTTATCGAATACCATAACTCTAAAAATTCTGATTTGACTGTAATGAGTGCAATTTTCAATGACCCTACAAATTACGGAAGAATTATTCGCGAAGATAATGGTTCGCTCTCTTGTATTATAGAAGAAAAAGACGCAAATCCGGAACAAAAAGCGGTCAAGGAAGTTAATGCGGGTATTTATTGTTTAAATTGGTCAAAAATAAAGCCGGCATTTTCTCAATTAACAAGCAACAATGCGCAAGGAGAATATTACTTGACAGACATCATCGCTTGGGGTAAGGCAAATGCACTAAATGTTAATGCTTATATTATGGAAGATAACCGCGAAATTTTCGGAATAAATTCACGCCTTCATCTTGCAGAAGCAACAAAAATTATGAACGAAAGAAAACTTAATGAGTTAATGACAAATGGTGTTACTATCGTAGACCCTTCTACAACATGGATTTCTGATGATACTCAAATCGGTACTGATACCATTATTTTCCCTTCAACCTACATAGAAGGCAAAAACACAATCGGCAAACATTGCAAAATAGGGCCTTGTGCACACTTAAGAGGAAACGTTGAAGTTGCGGACTACGTCAAGATTGGGAATTTTGTTGAAGTTAAAAAAGCAAAAATTGAATCGCACACAAATGTCGGACATCTGGCATACATCGGCGATAGTGAATTAGGGAATAATGTTAATATCGGAGCAGGAACAATTACGGCAAATTACAATCCGTTAACAAAAATAAAATCCAAAACAATTTTGAAAGATAATGTAAAAATAGGTTCAAACTCAGTACTTGTTGCTCCGGTAACAATAGAAGAAGGCGCAAATGTCGGGGCCGGCGGAATTATTACCAAAAACGTTCCGGCTTGGGCATTGGCAATAACTCGTTCCCCTCTAAAGATTTTGACCGACTGGGTAAAAAAATCTAGATAAAGGATTGTTAAAAACATGACGAGTTCACAAATAAAGTGGAAAATTTTTACCATAACGGCTATCGGGAATTTTATTGCAATGTTAGATTCTTCGACAGTAAATTTGGCACTTTATCCAATGTCAGTTGATTTAGGCGTTTCAATGAGCAAAATTCAATGGGTAATGCTTGCATATATGCTTGTGTTAACTGTTTTTTTGCCATTTTTCGGCAAACTAGGCGATATTTTCCCGAAGAATAAATTGTATGCTTTTGGTTTCGGAATTTTTGCTATTGGTGCATTTGGAAGCATGTTAGCACCAAGTTTCGGATTTTTAATATGTGCACGTGTTATTGAAGCTTTAGGAGCATCAATTATGCTTTCTAATGCACAAGCAATAATTGCACGAATTTTTAAAGATAAAAATCGTGGTAAAGCTTTGGGATTAAACGGATGTTTGATAGCTCTTGGCGGAATGACCGGCCCCGCGCTAGGCGGTTTGCTAATTAGCTTATTCAGTTGGCACGCAGTTTTTGCACCTTGTATCCCCATTGCAATCGTAGGCGTAATTTATGCGTGGAAATTCTTGCCGAATTATGTGAAAAAGAAATCGTTTAAATTTGATTACAAAGGTTTTTTATATTTTACAATAAGTTTGTTTGCGTTACTTTTGGCTATTTCAGAAGGTCACGAATGGGGTTGGAGTTCAATAAAGATAATTATTTTAGGTAGCATAACTTTTGTTTTTGGAGCATTATTCTATTTTAGGGACCATAAAATAAATTATCCGTTAATTAATTTTTCGATGTTTAAAATCCGAGAATTTACATACGGAAATTTGGCGGTTATGACATCTTATATGGCAATGTTTACATGTAGCATTTTGTTGCCGTTTTATTTACAAGAAATTTTAAAGTATAGTGCATTATTAGCAGGTTTACTAATTTTACCATATTCCGTAACACTTTCGGTTATTGCACCAATAAGCGGCAAACTTTCGGGGGTATACGGAAGCCGATATCTCACTTTAGCGGGGCCAATAGTCTTTATTTTGGCATTAATAATGTTTATGACATTTAATATTTCAACTCCAAAATGGCTAATTATTAGCGCATCAGGAATTATGGGAATTGGTAACGGATTGTTTCAATCGCCTTCAAATAACGCTATAATGACAAGTGTACGCAAAGAAGAATTGGGCATCGCTTCGGGAATACTTGCGCTTTCCCGTAATATGGGAAACATTCTCGGTGTTGCCGTTACAATTACTCTTTTTGAATCTTTTAGAAACGTATTTCTTAGACACAAACAAATTTATGATGTCGCGTTTTTAAATTCTTTTCACGCAACGATGTGTGTTGGGGTTGTTTTTGGAATTTTGTGTTTTATTTTTGCGTATATAGCGTACAAACCAAAACAATAAAATTATTTTACGAGATGATAATAAATCATCTCAGAAGCTTTAACTATATATTCTTTACCCAAATGAGAATTGTGCGGACGATTTGCAAGAATTACGACAATATATTTTTTACCGTTCGGTGCAAAAACAATTCCGGCATCACCAAGCATTTTGCCAATATCACCGGTTTTGTGTAAAAGTATTGCTCCGTCCGGCAAACCGGCTCTTAAAAGTCGACTATTGTGGACGTGTCCCATATAATCAAATATTTTTTCCCTTGATTTAAGGCTTAAAAAATCAGGATTATCAATATTATAAAGAATTTGTGCCATATCTTTTGCAGTTGTAATATTTGTACCGCCCAAATCCGGCAACCAAGTTTGAATTTTTGTATTTTGCAAACCCCAATCTCTTAATCCGGCATTTATATCTGTCATTGAACCCAATTTAGCAATAAGCATATTTGTTGCCGAATTATCTGAATCAGTAATCATTATTCGTGCTAAATAATCAAGTGAATACGTTGAATTTTCAGCTTTGTACTGCAATCCCCCAGAACCTTCTGCTCTATAAGGGTTTGTTAACGTCATTTTGTCTTCCAAAGAAAGTTGACCCAATTCAATTGATTCAAAAAGTCTTACTAAAACCGGAAGTTTTATTATACTGGCAGTCGCAAAAATTTCATCCGCATTTACATCTGCATATTTTCCGCTATCATAATCCCAAACATAAACAGATGGATGGATTGAAGGATATTGTGCACCTAAATCTTTTAATTTTGTCTCTAATTTTGTAAGTCTTCCGGTTTCATTTAAAGGTGCCATTTTTGGATTTTTGGTATTTACCGGTGTCAAAAGTCTTGTGCCTAACAACCAATCATTTGAAATATAATTTCTTGTCGGTGCAACTATTTGTTGATAATTCCCTTTAATATTAGGATATGGTGAAATTTTCCAAAAGTTTTTGGTAACTTTATTGAATCCTATAGGCAAAATTCCAAACCCAATAATCGCTAAAACAGAAAATGACAAAATTTTATGAATTAAATTGTTTCGCGCAATCTTTTTTTGATTTGGTTGACGAAGTTGACGTTTATATTGCGTTTGAACAGGTGTATTAACTCTATGTATAGATGTTTGCTTATACATAGAGCCGGCATATTGATACCCTTGATAATAACCCGAATATTCACGTTGGTTATATCTTTTCAATGATTCCGGCATTATAATCATTCCCTCCCAAAGCTATAATACAAGTGTATGATGATAGAAATTTATTGGCAAGCCATTTACAAATTTTTTACCAATTTATTTACAATTGCGCATAATTGATTTTTTGAATTTATCATGTAAAATTACTCATATTAATGAAAGAGGAAAGTATGACAGATTGTATTTTTTGTAAAATTATTAACGGTGATTTTGGTACAGAATTTGTTTATGAAGATGAAAAAACAGTAGTTTTTAAAGATATAAACCCAAAAGCACCTATTCATTTGCTTGTAGTTCCTAAAATTCACGTTGAAAACTTAAATGACCTTGAGGATCGTGAATTGATGGCAGATTTGTTATGTGCAGTCAAAAATGTAACTAAAAAAATCGGTCTAAAAGCTTATAGATTACAAGTAAATACAGGTAAAGATGCCGGACAAGAAGTTATGCATTTACATATTCACATTTTAGGCAAATAGAAAGGAAAATTATACATGAACGGATACGAAAACGGATATTATAAAGAAATTACCCCTTCAGGATTTGGAATTTGTATTAAGGCGAAAGGTGTGTTGTATTCAGAACAATCACCGTTTCAAAAAGTAGAAATTATTGATACCGACTCTACCTTGGGTAAAATTCTTACCCTTGATGATTTGATGATGACAACTGAAGGTGATGAATTCCATTATCACGAAATGATTGCCCATATTCCGATGATGCACCATAAAAACCCTAAATCCGTACTTGTTATCGGTGGCGGTGACGGCGGAACTGTTCGCGAAGTATTAAAACATAAATCAGTTGAGAAAGTTGTATTATGCGAAATTGACGGACTTGTTATTGATGCTTGCAAAAAGTATCTTCCGACTATCGCTTGCGAACTTGACAACCCAAAATGCGAAATCCTTGTAGAAGACGCTATCGAATATATTAAGGACAAAGAAAATGAATTTGATATCGTTTTAATAGATTCTACAGATCCAATGGGACCAGGCGAAGGTTTGTTTACTGAAGAATTTTATAACAATGTAAAACGCTCTTTGAAAGAAGGCGGTATAGTTGCTGCACAATCTGAATCTCCTTTCGTAAACAAAAATGAAATTAAAAAAATGTATGATTTGTTGAAAAAGGTCTTCCCGATTACTTCAACTTATACATCAAATATCCCTACTTATCCCGGTGGATATTGGGCTTGGGCATTTTGTTCAGAAACCGTACAACCACTTTCTTATTTTGCTCAAGACAGATATCAAGATATTCTTAAATCTTGTAAAATCTATAACGAAGATTATCATAATGCAAGATTTGCACTTCCTAATTATTTGAAAGAATTGTTGTAATTCATAAATTCAAATGCTTAAGAGGATAGTAAACCACAACGGAAACTATCCTCTTTTAATTATTTATGCTAAAATTTTGTTATGAAAAAAGAGTGGCGTTACAACAAATATGAAGGTAAAGAAAAATCTTTAGTTAAACGACTTTTGGCTTCTCGCGGAATTGTTGATGAACAAAGCATCTATGAATTTACGCATCCGCTTGAAACCAAACAATTGTCACCAAATTCCTTTACAGATATGGAAAAATCTGTTGATAGAATTTGTAAAGCAATTGATAATAACGAAAAAATTATTATTTACGGAGATTTTGATGCAGATGGCGTTACCTCAACATCACTATTAATTAAAACATTACGTTTTTTGAATGCAGATGTTAATTATTTTATTCCAAATCGAGAAAAAGAAGGTCATGGACTTGATACAAAAGCATTAATCAAAATCATGACTCAAATAAAACCAAAAGTTTTGATTACAGTCGATTGCGGAATTTCTAATGTTGAAGAAGTAGCATTTTTAAATAGTTTTAAGATTGATACAATTATTACCGACCACCACGAAGCACCGCAAGAATTGCCAAAAGCTTTTGGTATTATTAATCCGAAAGCCCCAAATGCTTTGGATGAAAATTTGTCGCTCAAAGACATTGAAAGTTTGACCTCTTTGGCCGGAGTCGGTGTTGCATACAAATTAGCCTGCGCAATTTTAATGCGATATGACAAAATCAATTTTGTTTCAGAAATCTTGCCGTTTGTCGCAGTAGGAACAATTGCTGATATCGTTCCGCTGGTCGGTGAAAACAGATTTCTTGTAATGAAAGGTTTGGATTTAATTTCAAAAGGACGTCATTTTGGGATTAAAAAACTTTTAGAAAGTGCGGGATATTCTAATATAGAAAAAGGTGTTACATCAGAACAAATCGCTTTTGGAATAGCACCCAGAATAAATGCCTCAGGCAGACTTGATACAGTTGAAGATGCTCTTAAAGTTTTGATATCAGATAATCCTCAAGAAATTCAAATGTCAATTATTTCGTTAGAAAATTATAATAAAACACGTCAAAATTTGTGCAATGAAACTTTTGCCCAAGCAGATGAAATGCTTGAAAAAGAGAGCAATAACAATTCCGCAATTATTTTATTTAACAAGGATTGGCACATCGGTATAATTGGAATTGTTGCCTCAAAATTGGTTGAAAAATATTATAAACCAACTTTTCTGATGACATATTCCGAAGAAACAAATCAAATAAGATGTTCTGCAAGAAGTGTTGAAGGTGTTCATTTGTACGAAATTATAAACGAAAACGCACAATTATTTGACGGTTTTGGTGGACATTCACTAGCTGCAGGTTTGAGTTTTTCCCCTGAAAAAATTTCTTTTGAAACCGTTAAAAATGCCCTCAATAAAACTATAAAAGAAACTTTAAACGGCAAAGAACTAAAACCTTTTGTGGATATCGATTTGGAACTTTCACCTAATGATATAACTGTAGAATTGGTGCAAGAACTTTCTATGTTGGAACCTTTTGGAGCAAATAATCCAAGTCCGATTTTTTCTTTGAAAAATCTTTCAGTAAATGAGAAAAAACTTATGGGCGAAAATAAAGACCATTTGAAACTTATAGGCGAAATTGAAGGTCAAAAATTCAATTGTATAAGATGGCAATTAGGCGATATCAAACTGGTTAAAGGTGACAATTTTGATGTAGCATTCCACCCTCAAATCAATGAATTTAACGGCAATGTTTCGGTACAGCTTATTGTAGATGATATTCATAGTGACAGTTTGCCGGATGAAGATAATAAAAAAGATTTTTCAATCAAGGTTTATGATCATCGCAAAAAAACCGATATTTTACCTCTCGTAAATGATTTTGTCAAAAATTCAAAACAAAAAATTAAAATTTTTGCTGAAAGCAAGTTTATTTTAGATACTTTACAACCTTTTAAAAATCTTGCAGAAAATACCTTCACAAGAAATGATTTGGAAATTTGTGATGCAATAATGTTTTTCGATTACCCCGCAGACGAAGAAACCTTCAATAATATTATCGCAAAAACTCAACCAAAGTCCGTACACTTTATGAATTACGAAATAAAATATATGGAAGAAAAAGAGTTTTTATCAACCGTTTATAAAATGCTGAAATTCGCAGATAACAATAACAATGGCAAGGTAGAATTATACAGATTTGCAAGTTTTTTAGGTAAATCTTATAAAGTCTTTGATATATTATTCGAAATTTTTGAACAACTCGGTATTATGCAAATATTAGAACACCAACCGCAATATTATCGGATAAAATTGCTTGAAAATAATGATATTTCCCAAGTTTTGCATAGTACAAAATATTCTGAATTATTAAATTTAATTGATGAATGCGAACAATATCAAAAATCTTTGTTAGAAGATGAATTGATAAGTTTGTAACCATAACATTTTTTAAAAAAAGCCGCCGAAAAATATTCTCAGCGGCAGTAAATACTATTGGGTGGGGTAAATGCACCCCAATTAATGAATGTAAGATGCCAATGATGCCATAATCACCACTGATATCACTACAAACATAATTGAGCTTAATACACCTGTTCCGTGAGTTTCGCTATATTTTTGAGCTGTCTCAACACTTGATTTAGGTTGAACTTCAACCATTTTTTCGTTGTCATTTCCCATTGGTTTATTCTCCTTTTTCTATGTAAAACTGAAGACTTTTAAGCACGTAAAAGTCTTAATATAAAAAGTTATACATATTGAGAATTAGGAGCATTAGGATTAATTTCTGTCAAAAAAGTTCGCCATAATAAACTATTACCTTGTGCAAAATAAGACTTGGAATACATATATGACAGCATCAAGGTAAATTGTTTACTTGCTGAACAATATTTGTTATTTAAATTATTAAAATTAAAATCTTGATTATCGTTTTCTGTTTTGACAAAAAGTTCTTGAGATTTTACATTTTGCGCAATTATTTCTTGATGTTCGCAATAATCAAAACTGTTAAATTGATAATTGATATTTTTTATTACAGAAACATCGTTTTGTTTCTCAGACAACGAACACACCTCATTGGCTTGCGCAACAATTGAGGTTAAAAACATCATCAATATTAAAACTAAACGAATAATTGTTTTCATATTACCATGATTGTACATGGAAAAATTTAAATTTAAACCCATGTAAGATTAATTTTTTATAATTTCTTTGAATATACATGTACAAAAAAATTATATAAATATTGCACAGTAAAAAAACTATGTTATAATGAGACAGCAATTAAATAAGGAGAGAAGTACAAATGGCAGAAGCAAAAATTTTGGCAACTATTGAAAGAAGTGAAACTGAGCAATTACAAATTTCTGTTAGTGAATACAAAGGCAGAAGTTACCTAAATATGAGAATATTTTACACCACAGATGAAGGTTCAACTTGGTTACCAACCAAAAAAGGTGTGACTTTTGCGCCTGAACAACTTGACCTTTTAGAAGAAGCTATTCAAGAAGCACGTAAAGAATTTATGGCAGAAGAATAATGAAGTATGCTTTAGCTCTTGTTAATATTAAAGGCTTAGGAGTTAAAACGTTCAGTTATTTAATTCCTGAAGAGATAAAAGATAAAATCCAAATCGGACAAGCTTTGCTTGTCCCTTTTGGCAGACAAGGGCTTATTAATGCTTTTTGTGTGGGATTTTCAGATTATTTGCCGGGGGATTTTAAAGTTAAAAAAATCAACAAAATTCTTGACGAAACCCCTCTTTTCTCTATCGAATATCTTAAACTTTTAGAATGGGTTGCAAATTACTATTGTTGCGATTTAGTAACGGTTTTGAACGCTGCAATTCCTTTAAAATTGATTGAAAAAGCCTCAAAAACGGAACTTTGGATAGAATTTGTTACTTATGAAGGAGCAACAAAACGCCAACTTCAAGTCCTAGAATTGTTAGAAAAAATGGGAAAAACTCCTTTAATTTCTTTCGAAAGACTTGCAAAAACAACAAGAACGACTATCAAAAAACTTGAAGATTTAGGTTGTATAAGATTATCAAACGAAGAAATTTATCGCAATCCGTTAGATATTTTGAATATAGAAGACACAGAACCACTTTTTGAACTTTCATCGGAACAAAACAGAGTATATTCACAAATAAAAGAAAAAATAGCCCAAAAATCTTCTGAACCTATTCTACTCCATGGGGTTACGGCATCAGGAAAAACCGAAGTTTATTTCAAACTCATTAAAGACGTAATAGACAATGGGAAAAATATCCTTTTTCTTGCACCGGAAATCGCACTTGCTTCACAATTAACCAAGAGATTGGCAAAAAAATTCGGCACAAAAGATGTTGCAATCTGGCACAGTTCAATTTCAGACGGTGAACGCTATGACGTGTGGCAAAGATTGTACAAAAATGATATCAAAATTCTGGCTGGCGCGCGTTCTGCAGTTTTTGCACCTCTTCAAAACATCGGATTGATTATTATTGATGAAGAACACGAAAGTGCATACAAACAAACTTCACCTGCACCAAGATATGAGGCGCGTGTAGTTGCCCAAAAACTCGCACAATTCCATAATTGCCCACTTTTATTAGGTTCGGCAACTCCGGATATTTCAGTTTATTATCGAGCAAAAAATTCAAACAATCTTCTTGAATTAAAAAAACGCTATAATAATGCAAAAGTTGCACCTGTAACCGTTATTAATATGCAGGAATATGGAAAAGCTGCATACAAAAAAATTATCTCAAAACCTTTGCAAACCGCCATTGATGAAACACTTGAAAAAGGACAACAAGCAATTCTTTTGATTAACCGAAGAGGTTTTTCGACATTTACACAATGTCAAGCTTGCGGACACGTTATTGAATGCCCAAATTGCGCAATTCCAATGATTTGGCACGCAAAAGACAAAATGCTCAAATGTCATTATTGCAATCACGTCGAATATTTCCCCGATTTTTGCCCCCAATGCGGTTCCGATGCCCTTAAAAATTCCGGTACCGGAACTCAAAAAATAGAAGAATATGTTAAAGAATTATATCCAAACAATGTAGTCGAAAGAATTGACAGTGATATTTTAGTGAAAAAAGGTGAACATATTAGGCTTTTAGAAAGATTTAATAACAAAGAAATTGATATTCTCGTAGGAACTCAAATGATTGCTAAGGGTTTGGACAATCCGAACGTTACCCTAGTCGGTGTAATTTCAGCAGATGCAAGTTTTAATCTACCGGATTTTAGAGCTTCTGAAAGAGGATTTCAACTTCTTACTCAAGTTGCAGGACGTGCTGGCAGAGGTCAATTTGAAGGTTCTGTATATTTTCAAACTTATAACCCTGAATATTATGCCCTTGCCAGCGCAAAATCACAAAATTATGAGGAATTTTTCGAAACTGAAATTGCCGCAAGAGCAGAGTTTGATTACCCACCATTTTCACAAATTATTAGACTTGTAATTAGTTCAATAAACAATTTTCGTGCAGAAAAATCCGCACAAGAAATCGCAATGCGTCTTGGATTAATGATTGATAAATACGGAATTTCTGAGCGTTTAGAAGTTCTTGGCCCAACGCCTTGTGTTATCGAACGCATAAATTCTTTTTACAGATTTCAAATACTTATAAAAAACAAATTAGACGAAAAAGGTCATAATTTTATCTCAAGTTTTCTAAACAAAATTACAATGCCAAATGACATAAAAATGTCAATTGATATCGATCCTTTAGATATTCTGTAAAAATTACCCAACTTACCTAATTCTGATAATTCCGAAATGTCTCTGTTTATGTTATATTAACGGTATGAAAAAATTGAGTGTAATATTATTATTAAGTTTACTATTAGGAAATAACTGCCCTTCATTTGCACAAACAAATACGCCGTCAGAAAAAGATATTTCATGGAATTTAACGGTTGTTGAAGATTTTACAATTCCTGAAATTTTGGAAAAAGAATTGAAATCAAATATTGCAGATGTTTACGGCACAAAAAATGTTGAAGAAATTTATAATCATATAAAATTACTTGCAAAAAATGCTGTAGATACACGCTCTTTGCAACTAAAAGAAGAAGATTTAACACGAAAATCCGATTGGTATAAAGACGAAGTTATTTACATGTTTTATGTTGACCAATTTGGAACAGTAAAATCCGGTCAACCAAACACTTTTAATGATACAATTAAAATGTTGGATTATTTAAAAACTCTTGGAGTAACTACTATTTACATGTTACCTTTTGCAGATTCTCCTATGAGTGATGCGGGATTTGACGTAAAAAACCCCAAAAATGTTCGCCAAGATTTAGGCGGATTGTACGAGTTTCAAAAATTCATTGCCGCAGCAAGACAAAAAGGATTTAAAATAAAAGCTGATTTAATACTCAATCACTTTTCAGACCAACACGAATGGTTTCAGCAAGCATTGAAAGGTGATTTGGACAAACTAAACTATTTCATCGTAAAAGAAGAAATGCCTGAATACAAAAAATATTTTGACGAAAAAAAAGGTACCATTGTTGAATACAAAGAAGCAAACGGCAAAATATCGAAAAGAAGATTAATTTTCCCTGATATTACGGAAAGTCATTACAGAAAAGTTACGATACAAGACAAAGATTATTATTTGTATCACACCTTTTATCCGTTTCAACTCGATATTAACTGGGAAAATCCCGAAGTACTTTATTATTGTTTAAACACTATCAGTTATTGGGCAAATCTTGGCGTTGATATTTTTAGAATGGATGCGATACCATATTTTATTAAAGAAGAAGGTTCAACCGCCGAAAATCTCGATAAAACGCACAACATCGTAAAGATTATCAGTGCGTATTTACAAGCAACAGCACCTCGTTCGGTTTTACAAGCTGAAGCTTGTCAAACTCCAAAAGATATCTTACCGTATTTTGGTAAAGAAAGAACTTATCAAACAAAAATCCAAGAAAAAACTCGTGATTTAACAAGAACGGACGAAATTCAAATAGCATATCATTTCCCATACATGCCTGCATTATGGGCAAGTTTTATAACAGAAAACAACAAATATTTTACACAAGCACACAAAGCAACACCTCAAATCCCTGAATCATCCAGTTGGGCAACATTTTTAAGAGTTCACGATGAATTAACTCTTGAGATGGTTAATCCTGATGTGCGAAAAATCATTTATGACGAACTTGAACCAAAGGGAGCAGAGTTTAGAAAGGGTCTTGGAGTGAGCGGACGAATTGCAAATTTTCTGGATAACAATCCGGACAGAATTTTAATGGCCTATTCAACACTACTTTCATTGCCGGGAATTCCTATAATTTATTACGGTGACGAAATTGCTGCACAAAATAATTTTTCTTATGCAAAAAATCAAGCACAAAAAAGAGAAAAAACACAAAAGAAAAGTAAATTGAAAATATTATCTTTTTTTGACAGTCGTGATATAAATCGAGGTTCCTTAACTTATGAAGACTTTTATTCCGTAATGAACAAAGGCAACAAAACTTTATCATCAAAAGTTTATAACGGCGTAAAACACATGATTGAAGTTCGCAAAACAAATCCTGCTTTGACCAGAGGAACATTATCTATCCTCAAAACTAATTCAGAAAAAGACTTTGTATATTTGAGAGAATACAAAAATCAAAAATATCTTATTGCGCATAATCTATCATCTGAAAAAAGAGTAATGGAGATTGAACTCCCGATAAACAAATCTTTATTCAAACCAAATAAAAAAGACTGTATTTATCTTCAAAATGTCTTAAACGGTCAACAATACAAAGTACAGCTTTCAAAAAATAACAAATCAACAAAATTATTGATGTATCCGTATGCAACCGTTTGGTTGAAAATGTTCTAAACAAAATGGCTAATATATTAGCTAAAACTTGACAAAATTACATAAAATAGATAAAATATTATCTATGGAAAACTTTTTCTTTAAACACAAAACTCCGAATGAAATTGCTCAAAATTTGGCAAGCAAAATTAAATGTTGTAGGAAAAAAATGAAAATTTCGCAACAAGAACTTGCTCAAAAATCGGGTGTGAGTTTAGGTTCTATAAAGAGATTTGAATCAAAATATGAGATTTCATTGGTTGCGCTTATAAAAATTGCTGTTGCCCTAAATTTAGATACAGACTTTGATAGTTTATTTAATCAAAAAATTTATAATTCGATTGAAGAGGTTATAAATGAACAACTATAAGTTTTTAAAAGTTTATTTTAATGAAACTTACACTTGAATTAACAAAAAATTATCAAGATATTGAACAAGTATTCCGTCTAATGTGCTTTAATGTTTTTGCGCATAATCGAGATGACCATTCCAGAAATTTTTCATTTTTATACGATATAGATAAAAATGAATGGCACTTATCTCCAGCATACGATTTAACTTTTAGTTCTTCCTTTAACGATGAACATGCAACAACTGTAAACGGCAACGGGCGAAACCCTAATATTGACGATATTTTATCAGTAGCGAAAAATATAGGAATAAAAGAAAATTATGCCAAAAATATTGCATTTGATATTAAAGAAAAATGTTCTAAACTACTTTAATTTTTTACAGAATCTTTTTCTTTATGCTTGTTATAGGCATAAGTTCCGCCACCCAAAATTGCTACTCCCGTAAGCAAAACTGCTGCCAAACTCCCGAGACCTTTGACACTTTTTGTTTGAGAAGTTCCGTTTACAACTGCAGCAGCAACTTCTTTTTCCAAAAGAATATCTCTATATTTTACGATTTTTGCATACAATTCCGGTTGAGTTTTATCTAATCCGTTCTTCTTGAATAATTTTTCTAAAGCATCCATCGGATTAAACCCAAATCCTTCGCTCAAAGCATTTTGATATGCGGTTTTATAATCAGTAGGGATTTTATAAGCATAATTCTTTTCAGGATGCACAGTCGTATTAAAACACTGCATATCAAAACGTTCTTCTCGCCCAAAAACATCCATATAAAACATTTGCAAATTTCTCGCTTGCATTGTTTCTGCCCATTTAGCCTTTGCAAATTCCACCGGATTTTGCAAAAAATCTTGAGAAACATTGAAAAATCTCGACAAAACTTCAACTGCACCATATTTATGAACCGGTGAACCTTCTTGTGTTTTATCAGCAATACCTTTAGCAATTTGTCTTAATGGTTGCGGGTCGTGATTTCCTATACCGTAAACCAAATTTTCGGGTGCCCATTTGAATATATCAGTAAATATATTATAAGCACCCCATCTGTCACAGAAAGAATAATCATGCATATATGTTGAACCGTATATTTTTGTACGGGTTTTTAAAGGATCAATCAAATCAGCACTACCCGGTTTAAATATAGGAAAATCTTTGCCGTCGGCTTCAAATTCATAGGCCAAATTATTCAAATTGTAATCTTGACCTTTTACGGATTTAACGGTTTCTTCAATTTGATTTAGAATTGTATCGCCCATATATGGGTTATAACTATGAGTTTTATCTTTATTTGTTAATTTTGGACGCACGTATGACCAACCAACATCAAAGCGAATAGAATCATAACGTCTGGCAAACAAACCCACTTTTCTTTGGAGAAGTTTTGAGGCAGGAGAAGATTTGTCCGCTATTGTTTCAAAATCTAATGCAAACAATTTCCATTTAGGATCACCCACATAATAATCCGTCTTGAAAGCTTTAGGATTTGCCCAACGTTCATCCATTGAAAAATTTATCAGACAATCTCCCTTTAATTGCAAACCAATGTCGTTCAACTGTTGTTTGCCGTATGCAAGATGTTTATCTGCCATAAATTGTTTGAAATTATAAAATTCAAAATCTTCACTGTGCGCATTTTTTAATTCTTTTATTCTCGTATCACGAGCATTAAAATCCCAATCAGAATTAAAAAGATTTTTATCTAATTCAGACGGCCATTGTTCATATTTATAAGATTTGTGTTCTTTACCCAAAATTGAATACAAAACTTTTGGCTCTAACCAATCGTTATTCTCTGAGACATACGCGCTAAATTCTTGTTTTAAAGGATGGTTTGCATCTAATTTATTAAATCTATTGTATGCTTTTTTCAAAAGTGTATCAAAATTCCCATCATCTTCAAATACATTTTTGAAATTTACACGAGTTTCTTTATCCGAAATATTATTTGCTTGAACAAGCGATGCAACTTCTTCTCTAGTCAAAAGATTTTCAAATTCATTTGTAGCTAAAAGCTCCGGATTAATTTGGTATTTCCCTAATGACAAAGCCGTTCCCATATATGCACAATAAAGATTTTTGTGCGGATAATACTCTCCTTGAGGCAATGTTTCAATTGTATCTATTCCCAAATACAATTTCATATACTTAAAAAATTCTTGTGCATCTTTAGATGAAATATTACCCACTCCGGTATTTGAATTCAAAGATTGTGGCAAACACGTATCCGGTACAATCAAAATGTGATTTCCGGTCTGTCCGACAAGACTTTTACCTTGACGTAAAGTTTTTGAATAATCTGCAATTTCTTCTTCGCGTAAATTTCTGCCAAAATTTACATTGTTGTGAAAACGACTTGTAACTTTCATATAAAATCCTCATTTACAATAATATCGGGAAAAAAATTTTTTGATAGTTTTTACATAAAATTTAATATTTTAAAAATTTTTTAGCAAAAATTTTTTTTTTCAAACCTTTAAGCCCTCGGAGAAAAAATATGAAAATTACATTAAATTCGTTCAATCTACCTAAATACAATAATTACGTATCAAAACCAGTATATACAAACAAATCTGAACAAAAAGAAAGTCACAAAATCGTACCTTATGACAGATGTTGCAATTTCCAAAATCAAGTTCAATTTACAAGCTCAGGCTTACCCAATTATTTGCCTACAAATAATATTTCAATTACTGCAACATTAAATGAAACCGGCAAATCTACAACTAAACTTTCCCAAACTATCTCCACTGCCTTATATTATCTTGAAGAAAACAGACCTCTAATACTTTGTTCAAATGATAGGAGCGACACTTTTACGTTTTTAAATAATGCACTTCAAGATCGACTCGTATTCCCTAATCCAGATTTGGATATCGACGAAATAATGATGGTCACAGATGATAGAATGAAAAATCAAAACGAAATTCTTTTTATTAAAAGAGACAATAAAATTTTTGCATACGGGAATTTTAGAGTATTAAAAGAAGACAAAAGCACATTATACAATGATTTTGAATTAACAGAAATTTTCCCGGATACAGATAAGATTATAATTTCAAAATTTAATGAATATAATCCTATGGGAAAAGCCTTAAAAAGTGGTTTGAGACCAATAACTTTTAAATATGCGCCATCACCGTATTTATTGGGGACTTTTATTAACAATTACAAAATTGATGAGGTTTTGTCAAAAGAATTTGTCTCCGAACCTGAAAATAAAAAATCTGACTCCGTCAAAAAAAATGAAACACCAAAAACTGAACAACCTAAAACCTTTTTCCCTCTATTTTCTGATATCGGCGGAAACAAAGAAGCTATTACGCAAATAACCGAAGACATTTTGGTTCCGATGGCAAAACCGGATATTTTCGGGCACAGAATGAATAAAGGAACAATTCTTGAAGGTCCTTCGGGTACCGGTAAATCTATGCTTGGTGACGCATTAGCAAATGAACTTTCGAAAATTTTGGGCACAAAAGTATCGGTTCACAAAATCAGTGGAGTTGCTCTACAAGATTCTCCCGTTGGCGGAAGTGAAAAAAATTGGCGCGAATTATTTGAAAAAGCGAAAGAAAACCAACCTTCATTGATTATTATTGATGAAATCGAAGGTTGTATCCCCCAAAGAGACGGTTCCAGCAATGCAAGATATGATAATGCCATTGTTAATCAAATTTTATCTTTAACAAGTAATTTAGAAAAAAGTGATGACAATATTCATATCATTGGCATGACAAACAACTTAAAATTAATAGATGAAGCTATGCTAAGACCAGGCCGTTTCGGGAATGTTATAAATGTTCCGGAACCGAATAAGGAAGAAACCGGCGAAATTTTTGATATTGTTACAAAAAACATAAAGTTTGATGAAACATTAAATAAAGAAGAAATTGTTAATATGTTTTTTAACAAAAAGTCAACCGGTGCCGTAATTACCGGTATTATGGAACGTGCAAAAAAATATGCACTAAGACGCAACAACGCATACATAGAAATTCTTAACGGAAATATGACAAAAGAAGATGTTGATAATATCAAAATTTCTATGGAAGATATCAAAAAAGCCTTTGCAGATGAAGACAATAAAAATAAGACCAAGAAACAACGCCCGATAATAAAAGGTTTTCATAGTTAAACTTTAGACTTTGAAAAATATTTTTTTAAAGATATAATGTTTTTATGAATAAAAGACACTTGGCCAATATTTCGTTATTTTTAACCGCCCTAATTTGGGGTATTTCTTTTGTTGCCCAAAAAGCAGGCATGGAACACATTGGGCCTTTTAGTTTTAATTGTGTGCGGAGTTTACTCGGCGGATTAAGTCTTTTGCCAGTAATTTCGTTAGTAAAAGCAGTCAAGGAAGATACTCGAACTCCTGAACTAAAACACCGCCAACACAAAAATCTCGCTTGGGCCGGTTGGTATTGCGGATTAGCATTGTTTGTTGCAATGTCTATACAACAGTACGCGATGATTTATGCCACTGCGGGGAAAGCCGGATTTATAACTGCGTTGTATATAATTTATGTGCCGTTAATTTCAATGTTTTTCGGCAAAAAACTCACACTAAACGCAAAAATTAGCGTTATTATTGCTGTCATAGGTTTATATTTGTTATGTTTCAAAGAGGGCAATTCCGGTTTTGATTTTTACGATATTCTTCTTTTGATAAGCGCTTTTTTCTATGGCGTCCATATTCTTGTCGTAAATCGTTTTTCTAAACTTGTCAACGCTACAAAAATTTGTTGCGCACAATTTTTTGTTGTAGGTTTGCTATCGTTGCCATTGATGCTAATTTTTGAAACCCCTCATTTACAAGACTTTATTGATTGCAAAATCCCTCTTTTATATGCAGGTTTACTAACTTGTGGAGTTGCATACACTCTACAGATTTTCGGCCAAAAATATACCGCTCCGGTTGTTGCTTCATTAATTCTTTGTTTAGAATCAGTATTTGCAGTAGTTGGCGGAGGGTTAATTTTACATGAAACAATGACCGTCAAAGAAATTTTCGGATGTGTTTTTATGATTTGCGCGGTTATTATTTCGCAATTAAAAACCTTTAATTTTTCAAAAAATTAAATCCGACATATACTCTTTTTGTAGGTCAAAAAATTTTTTGTTTTGATTTAAAATATACGTATGGAAAATAATAATAAGAAGATTAGCAATACAAAAAATCCCAATCCGTTTGATTTTATGAACAATGGTAACGGAAATTCTATTACGCAATCGAGTTTTAATCAAAAACCTCGATTAAACGACTACGATTCATCCATTTTAAACAATCGTTCGTACCTTGATATTGATGACGAAACAGCAAAATTAGAATTTCAAATAACAGAAAAAGAAAAATCTATCGCTTATTTAAAAGACAAAATAAAAGGTTGTGAACAAATTGCAAAAGTAAACGAAGTTTTAGAACTCAAAATAAGAGAAAAATCTTTGGAAAAAGAACTTGTTGAACTCAAAAAACTTTATTCAAAACGTAATGTATCTTCAAAAATAAAAGATACGATGAAAAGCAAATCCGGCAATTTTGTCATAATTGATTTTGTCGGCAAGTTTTTATCGCGTAAAGTTTTGCCTAAAATTTCAAAAAAATTTGAAAATATTACAAGTTTGAGCTACTCTCTAGACACACTCAAAAGCATTAACCAAAATATTGACGAACTTATTGATATGAAAGTTCCGTACGGAGAACACTCTCAAAACTATGAAAAATTAACTGCATACCTTAACCGCGCGAATAAAATTCATTCTCAAATTTCAAAATCAATGAAAAAAATAGGTTAAATTATTATGGAAAAACAAGATTATAATGATTTTATATCGACCGTAAGTCACGAATTGCGCACTCCGCTAACTTCTATTCGTGGTTTTTCGCAAACGATGCTTGCCTCGTGGGATAAATTAGATGATGAAAACAAAAAAAAGTTTTTAAAAATTATCGAAGAACAATCTAACCGTCTGATTAATCTTGTTGAAAACATGCTCTCGGTAACAAAATTAAATTCCGTCACAGACAAAATCATATCAAAAGAAATTGCAATAAAACCGATTATTCAGACTGTAATCCAAATTATCAAAAATCAATACAAAGACAAAACTTTTAATATCAATATTCCGGAAAAAATTCCGTCAATTTATGCAGACGAAGATAAATTTCAACAAATCATGACAAATTTAATCGAAAATGCCGCAAAATACGGAGATGACAATTCTAATATAACAATTTCGGCAAATATTTGCGAAAATTATCAATTTGTATCCATTAAAATTTCAAATTTTGGATATGGAATTGAAGAAAAAGATTACGAAAAAATATTCACAAAATTTTCAAGAATTGATAATCCTCTAACCCGAAAAGTACAAGGTAGTGGCCTTGGTTTGTATATAACAAAAAATCTTGTAGAAAAAATGAACGGAAAAATTTCAGTCAAATCCGAAAAACACAATATCACAAATCTAACTACTTTTGATGTTTATCTTCCTATTTGTGATATTGAAAAACAAGCGAGGAAAAAATGCAATCAGTAACTTTAATTATTGATAGAAGAAAAGAATTATCAACAAAGTATAAAAAACTTTTAGAAAATGAAAACAATTCTGTTGTAATCACAAAAGATTTGATTTCTTCATTGAAATTCATACAAGACATGGAACCTGATTTGATAATAATTTCGGATAGCGTTGAGGGTTCTCTTGGCGAATTTTGCAAAAAAATCCGTTCATTAACCTATAACATGCGACCTATAATCGTTGCAACTTCAAAATCTGCGGATTTGGAGGATAAACTCTACACCCTAGATTGCGGTGCCGATGATTTTATCTCCGAACCCGTAAATAGTGACGAATTTGTAATGAGGATGAAAGCACACCTTAGACGCGAATTTGAATCAAATCTTGATAGCAAAAAATTATTACCGAGCAAAAATTACTCATTGAGAACTTTGAAACGAACAATCAAACACTCCAAAAGTTGGGCTGCAATGTTAATAAGCATTGAAAACTTCAAAAATTACGAAGAAACATATACAGAGCTTGCCTCAGACAAATTACTCAAAACTTTTATTGCGATTATTGTTTCCACAATGGATAACGAAGATTTTCTCGGCTATTTTTCAGAAAACGAATTTTTGCTAATAACAAACCCGATAAAAGCCGAAAGATTTGCCAATTTTTTAACTTTTGCTTTTGACTCAGTAAGTTCAAAGTTTTATTCAGAAGAAGACAACAAACGCGGTTTTATGCTCATGCGTGGTGACGAAATTGCCGGAAGACGTTCAAATTTTGTCCATATTACAATCGGTGTTGTTTCAAACGAATTTAATGATTACAACGAAATTTCTCAAACTCTAAATTCTTTGATACATACCAAAAATCTAGCAGAAATACATACAAAATCAAATTATTTGATTGAACGCCCCAAAATTACAACAACAGATATTATTAACCCCAAAATATATAATAACAAAATTTTTGTTTTTGAAAACGACGAAGCTTCAAAACTTTTGCTCAAAACTTTCATCGAAATACAAGGTTTTGAATTAACCGAAAATATTGAAAACGAAACTATACCGGCACTTTTCATAATAGATGCGGGTCATAATGACGAAACAACCGGTCTGAATTTTTGCAAAACAATAAAACAAAACGAAAAATTTGCTAAATCAAAAATCATTGTAACATCTACGATACACGATAAAGAAATGATTTTAAGCGCAGGCGCAGATTTATATTTACCAAAACCTTACGAACTAACAAACTTGCAAAAATGGGTTGATATATTTATCAAAGAATTTAACCGATAAGCTCTTCCAGTATTTTTGCATTTTCTTGTGCGCGTTGAGGATTTTGCACAGAATTTCTTTTTATATAAGAACGCAAAGCTTCTCTGATAAGCTCACTTCTAGTACGTTGTTCTGCATTTGCGAACCCGTCGATTTTACTCAAAAATTCATCGGGCATTGTAACCAAAACTTTTGCCATAACCTCTCCTTTTTATAAGATACTAACATACCGTAAAAAATTTTTCAAGAAGGTTAGTTTATTTAGTTAGATATGGTGCGGTTTCTTGTTCCTCCTCAAATTGGAAGGTTAGGTAGGGTACGGTCAAAATTAATTTGTCATTCTGAACTTTACAAAGCGAACAGCAGAGCTGGGGCGATGCTTGTGAGCCTGTATCCGTCAGCGAAGCTGTTAGGTGTT
>JAZSRN010000081.1:0-4158 GCA_045538535.1 Candidatus Gastranaerophilaceae bacterium
TCTACGCTTGGATTGCCCCCCCCCCCGTAGGCGCAAATACAGTCATGGCAAGGGTTTCGGGCAATTCCAAACTTCCAAATTCCTCGATAAAATCTATGGTCATACTATTAAATCTCATATTTACCATATACCCATTATAACATATTTTTTAACAAGTGCAATCCCTTGTGCTAAAAAATAAATATTCACGGATTAGCATTACGATATTGACTTAATGGCATATTTATAATTAAATTAAAGTACAGTGAGATTTCTCACGAGTTCATTAGAAAGAAGACAATATTAATTGCCTAAAAATATTACATTAGCTAAGTTTGCAGGATTTTGTTACGGAGTAAAGAGAGCCGTCGAAACTGCAAAAAGAATTAAAGCGGAGAACCCTAACAGAGAAGTTTGCATACTCGGCGAACTTATTCATAACTCTAATGTTATTGAAGAATTAGAAAGTTTGGGAATAAAGACCATTCACAAAATTCCGGATAATGGTCAAGGGATTTGTATCGTACGAAGTCATGGCGAAAGTCCGCAAGTAATCGAACAAATCAAACAAGCCGGATTTGAAGTCATTGATTTGACTTGCCCTGATGTAAAAAAAGTTCAACAAAAAGCGATTGAACTTGCTAAAGAAAATTATTTTCTCGTTATAGTCGGCAAATCTGAACATCCGGAAGTTATTGCAATAAAAGCTAATGCTGAACTATGGAGCAACAAAGTCGTTGTAGCATCAGATATTAACCAATTATTGCCGTATGAATCTGAAATTAAAGCGCACAAAAAAGTTGGTGTTGTTGTGCAAACAACCCAACGAATTGCAACGCTAAACCCTATTGTCCAATATCTGACTTCTATTTCAAAAGAATTACACATTATGAATACTATTTGCCAAAGCACTTCAATGCGCCAAAAAGAAGCTCAAGAATTGGCACAACACAATGACTTAGTAATTGTTGTAGGTTCCAAAAAAAGTGCAAATACAACACATCTTGCTGAAATTTTAAAAGGAATAACCCAAACAATTCACATAGAAAATGACAGCGAATTAAAAGATTATAGTGCTGTTATCGAAAAAGCTAATAATATAGCAATTACGGCGGGTGCATCAACACCTCAATGCGTAATAGAAAAAGTTTTAAACAAAATTAAAGAGTGTTAGTATAAAAGAAAAGGAGAAAATACTAAAATGACACAAACACTAGAAAAAACACAAATGGATGAATTTGAAAGATTACTAGAAGAATCTTTCTCAAAATCTTACTCAGTTGCAGATATCGTTGAAGGTTCTGTAATGAGAAAAGAATCTGAAGGTTACTTGATTAGCGTTAAAGGCGGAAAAACTGAAGCCTTCTTGCCTAATAAAGAAGTTTCTTCAGAAGAAGTTGGTACTCTTCAAGTCGGTGACATCAAAGAATTTTATGTATTAAAAGAAGAAAACGACGAAGAAGGCATGGTGCTTTCACTTAAAAGACTTGCTTGCGCACAAGCTTGGGCACAACTTAATGATGCAAAAGTTCAAGGCGATACAATTCTTGCAAAAGTTGTTTCTGTTGTTAAAGGCGGCGTATTGGTTGATGTTGCAGACCTAAAAGGTTTCATTCCATCATCTCAACTTAGAATCGGTACACCTTATGATGGACTTATTGATACAAAAATCGAAGTTAAAGTTCTTGAAGCTGACCCTAAGAAAAACAAATTAATCCTTTCTCAAAGACAAGCAGTTGCAGAACAACGCGATCAAGTTGTTGACAATATTTTGGCTACTTTAGAAGAAGACCAAATCGTTAAAGGTGAAGTTGTACGTATCGCTGATTTCGGTGCTTTCGTTGACATCAATGGTATTGACGGACTTCTTCCAATCTCTGAAATTTCTTGGTCTAGAATTAAACACCCTTCTGATGTTATTACATTGGGTGAAACTATCGAAGTTAAAGTTATTAAAATCGATACAGAATTAAAACGTATTTCTTTATCTTTGAAAAGAATGGGCGAAGATCCATGGCAACAA
The DNA here is from genome assembly GCA_045538535.1 of Candidatus Gastranaerophilaceae bacterium. GTDB lineage: Bacteria > Cyanobacteriota > Vampirovibrionia > Gastranaerophilales > Gastranaerophilaceae > RUG14219. Next base: position 2,003 of record JAZSRN010000081.1, read on the forward strand.
ATCGAAGGCCAATTTAACGAAGGTCAAGTTATTACCGGTACGGTAAACAAAGTTACAGGTTTTGGCGCATTTATCAATATCTTCCCAGGTGTTGAAGCTCTACTTCCTGTTTCTGAAATGTCTGAAGCAAACGTAAATCCGTTCAACCAATATAATGTTGGTGACAGTGTAGAAGTTTTGATTAAAAAATTCACTCCACAAGAACACAGAATCGCTTTGAGCGTTAAAGACATTAACAAAGAATCTGAATCTTCAGATGTTGAATAATTAAGGATACAACAAAGAGTGGGCCGATTGGAAATCCAAACGGCGCACTCTTATTTTGAAAACACCCCTATTCAAATTGAATAGGGGTGTTTGAATTAATGCAAATATCTCAAATAAAGATATACAGAACTTATTGCCAACGAAATAAATACTGTCAAGACACCATACTTCATAAATCTCATAAATGAAATAGGATGACCTTTTGCAGTAGCAGTTTCACTAACAATTACGTTTGCAGCAGCACCAATAATTGTAAGGTTACCTCCTAAACAAGCCCCTAATGAAAGTGCCCACCATAAAGGATTTATATCTCCACCGGTATAAGGTAATGTTTCTTGAACTTCGGCAATCAACGGTGCCATAGTCGCGGTATAAGGAATATTATCAATAATACCGGATAAAATACCTGAACCCCACAATATAAACATTGTTGCAGCCTCTAAACTACCTTTTGTCAGTTCAATAAGACCATTTGCCAAGAAACTTATACCGCCAGAAGCTTCAAACCCTCCGATAATAATGAACAAGCCAACAAAGAAGAAAATTGTAAGCCATTCAACATCTTGATAAATTTCTTTTGGTTCTTCAAACAATAACAAGAACGCGGCACCCGCAACCGCAAACACATAAGCTGGAATTCCGGTCATATCGTGCGTTACAAATCCGGCAATTACTAAAACTAATGTCAAAATAGAACGAATCATTAATTTTTTATCAGTAATAATTCCGGAAGTACTGATATTTGCAATTTGAGCCATTTTTTCAGGAGTTGACTTTAAGGCTTTTCTAAACAAGAAAATTAACACACTAATTGTAATCGCAAAAATAATTGAAACAACAGGAGTTAATTCAACCACAAAATCCATAAAGCTTAGACCTGCTCTTGCGCCAATAATAATGTTTGGCGGGTCCCCAATAAGCGTTGCTGTTCCACCGATATTTGAAGCTAACACTTCAGTAATCAAAAACGGAATAGGATCTGTATCAAACTCTTTTGCAACAACAAAAGTAATTGGCATCATCAAAACAACTGTTGTAACGTTATCTAAAAAGGCAGATGCAATAGCCGTAAAAGCTGCTAATGCTAGTAATACCATTTTGGGATGACCTTTTGTTGCTCTTAACAAATTCATAGCCATCCATTTAAATACCCCACTTTTGCTTGCAATATGAACAATGATCATCATACCTATAAGCAAAAAGATTACATCAAATGCTATATAGTCAAAAACTGAGTGTACGTAAGTTCCTATTTCAGCATCCATATGCCCGTGGAACGGTAAAAGGCCGAGCAAGAGGGTTATTGCAGCACCAACAAGCGCAACAACTGACTTTTGAATTTTTTCGGTCGCGATGAAAATATAGGCAATGAGCAAAATTGCACCAGAAATAATCATCTCATGACCTTGGACTAAATGTGATAACATAATTTATCTCCTCTTCTTTTTCCAAATCAAATTTATATTACCATAAACAAACTTCAAGATAAACAAAAAAAGGATGTTTTTCGGTAAGTTTTGTAACGTTTAATAGAAAACCAATTGAAATTTAAACCAAAAAAGATTATACTATTTGCGTAGTAGGTTTAATGTTATTTTATTTTTGGAGGTGTGTGTAATATATTGCTTGCCATCCATATAGCGTATTGCAATGTTTAAAATATAGTTATAGAATAATTTTAAGTAATGTTAATTTAAGACTTGAACATGGCAATTTTTAATATTTACATGTTTTAAAAAGTGAAAGTCAACAGGTGGAAAATTTTGAATAAAGAAAGTGTAGATACCAAAAACACAAAGGGCAAAAAACAGCTTGCGGAGCCGGTTTCAAACCCTATAGATAACAATTCATCAAAAAAACCTAAAGTTAAGGAAGTAAAAAAAATAAAA
>JAZSRN010000075.1:0-8869 GCA_045538535.1 Candidatus Gastranaerophilaceae bacterium
CAATTGCACGCAACTGCGCTTGTGACATTGTTGAATAAAACTTTTTTAGCTTATTCATCGTAGTTTTTTCTCTATAATTCGACATTAAATTTGGAATTGTCAACGCCGCTACTACCCCAACGATTGCGAGGGTGATTAGGACCTCGGCGAGGGTGAAGGCCGCCTTTGTACCCGAACTGGCTACTGCGCCTCGCGATAAACGGAACCGCTCACACTTGCTGTCGAAAGCGCGGTTTCGACAGACGCGTGTTCGACTTTCGCACTTCGTGCTCATTCCTCTGCTCGGCTTGGTGAACCCAGCCCTACCGAAAATGCGGGACACGTCTTTAAGATTTGAATTGTTGTAATTTTTTGTCATTCTTACTTCCTTTCCGGTATAAAATACCTTTTCGAATTTCATTTAAACTCTATAAATATTTTATACCCTAATTTATATAAATTATATCTTATTAAGTATAATATATCAATAATATTGTACAATTTATCGTTTATTTATATTATTTTTTAATGGACTACAAATTTAAAAATATTAAATTAATAGATTTTATAAAAACTATAACAATTTATAAAGGTTTTACTTTGCGCAAATTATTGGCCTCTCTTCATCAAAAAAGAGGTTACAGCAAATCTTATTCCGGGTTTTATAACAAATTAAAATATGAAAACCTAAAGTTTTCAGAACTAAAAGACATCGCAGATGAACTCGGTTACGAAGTTGTACTAAAAGAAAAACAAAATTTATAAATTATTCAACAATTCCGTTTTTAATTGCAAAAATTGCTGCTTCAAGGCGTGTTTTAACTCCAAATTTTTTAAAAATTGAGCCTAAATGAGCTTTTACTGTATATTGTGTAATCACTAATTCTCTGGCAATTTGCACATTGTTTTTGCCGGCAACGACTAAAGTCAAAACTTGATGCTCTCGTTCCGTCAAAATCATTGATGCCCCAATATTTTCACTACTTCCCATTTTGTTAAAAATTCCAACTTTCTCAACCATATTTCACTATCAATAAAATCATATCAGATATTATTTTTTTTACTATTAGCCAAAAGTCTATAATTTTCGCAAAAAACAACAATTTTTAACCAAAATTATTAAAAAATAATAAATTTTCCTTGAGAAATACTCTTGATAATTTATAATATTGAAAGATACATATTATATAAAAAGAGGTTTTTATAATGACAGAACAAAATAATCCGTTTAATGGTGATTTTAGCGAAAATATTGATGAAAAACAAAACGAAGAACAAAATGTTCAAGAAAAAGAAAACAAAAAAGAACATCACGAACATAAAAAAGACAAAAAACACGACAAAGAAGATAAAAAATTAAAAGAGCTTCAAGAAAAATACGATACCTTAAACAACCAATATTTAAGGCTTGCGGCAGATTTTGACAATTACAGAAAACGCCAAGCGCAAGAAAGAGAAGACTTGCTCAAATATGGTGCTGAAAATGCGTTGAAAAAAATGATTGAAGTTCTTGATAATTTTGAGAGAGGTGAAAAAGCCCTTGAATCAGTTGAAGATTGTCAAAAAGTAAAAGAAAGCTTCAATCTTGTACACAAACAAGTCGTTGAAACGTTGACCAAACTTGGGTTAGAAAAAATCGAAGCGCAAGGCCAAGAATTTGACCCGAATTTTCACGAGGCAGTAATGCAAGTTCCAACAAACGAACAACCCGAAAACACTATCGTTCAAGAAATGCAAAAAGGTTACAAAATGGGAGACAAAGTTTTGAGACCGGCTTTGGTTAGTGTTGCCACCGCAAGCTAGTGTTTTGAAAAAATAGCAGAAGAATGTTTTTCGTGCTATAATTTTAGTAATCGAAATTTTAGAATAGGAAATTTGAATATAAATTATGTCAGACTTTTATGAAATATTGGGAGTATCAAAAGAAGCTTCCAAAGAGGAAATAAAATCAGCTTTCAGAAGAAAAGCAAGAACTTTACACCCCGATGTAAATAAAGAACCCGATGCAGAAGAAAAATTCAAAGAACTCGGCAAAGCTTATGAAACATTGATGGACGACAACAAACGCGCAACGTATGACCGCTATGGTGAAGACGGTTTGCAAAATGCCGGTTTTGATACGTCAGGTCCTTTTGCCGGCGGTTTTGGAGATTTGAACGATATATTCAATTCGTTTTTTGGCGGAATGGGTATGGGTTTTGGTGGCAGAAGTTATGACCCGAACGCTCCGCAAGAAGGTGACGACATCAGATGTGATGTTCAAATATCTTTTGAAGAGGCGGTTTTTGGTGTAGAAAAAGAAATTACGTTTGAACATTTAGAACTCTGTCCAGAATGTCGTGGAACCGGTGCCGAAAAAGGTTCAAAACCTGTAACTTGTCCGACTTGTAATGGAACGGGACAAGTTCAACAAGTTACAAGGACGCCTTTGGGTTCTTTCGCTCAAATAACAACGTGTCCGGATTGCCAAGGTTCCGGTAAAAAAATTACTTCTCCTTGCAAAGCTTGCAAAGGTTACGGTAAAATTGAAAAAGAGAAAAAAATTACTATAAAAATTCCGGCGGGTGTCGACAATGGTTCAAAAATAAGGGTTTCACGTGAAGGTGATGCGGGTTCTAATGGCGGGCCGGCAGGGGATTTGTATGTTGTTTTACACGTAAAACAATCTGATTATTACAAACGTGACGGTGCAAATGTTTATACAAAACTAGAAATTTCTCCGGCTCAAGCAGCTTTGGGTGATGATGTTATCATCAAAACTCTTGACGGCGAAAAAGAAATAAAGGTTCAAGCGGGAGTTCAAAGTGGTAATACTATCAAACTTAAATCTCTCGGAATCCCTTATCTCGGAAGAGGTCAGAGAGGTGACCATATTGTTATTGTTGCCGTAAAAATTCCGACACAATTGACAGATGAAGAAAAAGTGTTGTATAAAAAACTCTATGAGCTTAATACAAACAAAAAACATGAATCATCAATTATGAAAAAGGTAAAAGAGGTATTTCATTAATGCGTAAAATCATAATGTTACTTTTGGTTATGGGAATGTCAGCAATTTCAGCGTTTGCAACGGAATTGCCCGAAAATTTGAAGACATTTGTTTCTAAAGATTTCCCAAAAGCGACGTTTAGATTTGACGGTGTCGTTCAATTGCCCGACGGAACGGTTTATCTTCCACTTTTGCCCGCCAAAATGTTGGATGTGGAAGAATTGGATATCGACAAAACTTATCCTGATAATAAATTGATGTCGGATAAGCCAAATATCGTTATTTTTAATAACGACTATGTCTTGTTGAAAGTTTTGACAGATAGAAACGGTAACAAAACGGTTTACAAAGTTGGTAATCCTCCCGATGAAATCAGAACAGGACTTTTGCCTCAAGATATGCTTGTTCCGCATAAATTGATTATTCCGGAATCTATGAAAGGTATTATCGGGAATTTATCAATACCTTCTGCAAAAGATGTCGGTATAAAAGTTGAAATGCCAAAAATTGTTACGTCTCCTTCGAATTTTCAAACGTTGTCGACTATTTCGGAGTTGAAAGATAAAACTTTTTATATAACAAGCACTTCTTCAAGAAATATTCTTGTTGTAAATCAAGACGGCAAAACTCCTGAATATGCGCTTGCACAAAGAAATGTGCCGATTTCTATGAAAGAATACCAAGATAGATTTTTATTGGTAACGTCTTATGAAAAAAAATCCATGGATGTAATATCATTGGCTGATGACGATATTATTAAACAAATATTCTTTAAAACTCAACCTGATGAAATAGTGATGGATTACAAAAATGATTTGGCGTATGTTTCAAGTAGTGAAGATTCAAGCATTTATGTCGTAAATCTCAAAACAATGACCCTTCTAAGACAGCTTAAAATAAGCGGTTTGTGTGAAAAATTAACTTTGAGTTCGGACGGAACAAAAATGTTTTATTTTGACAAAAATTCCCACGAAATATGGGTTATTGAATTGGATAATCAATACTTGTTGAAAAATCTCGGCAAATTCCCGAATGTTTCTAAAATCGCTTTTGAAAATGATAAAGTATACATAACAAGTAGAACCAAAAATCGTTTAGCAATTGTGGATTACAATACGGTTGGTTTGATTGGAGAAACCGAAGTTTGCGAAAAACCGATTGATATGCTTAATTACAACGGCAAATTGTACATCCTTGGCGCAAATGAAAATGTTATTCAAATCGTTGATACCAAAACGGACGAAATAGGTGAAAAAATTCCGCTTTCAACAAATGGTTTTTCAACTAAAATTCATAGGTTTGAAAATACTAACTTGGCATTAATTACGGATCCAAAAGCGGGAGTTTTTATGGTTTTTGATTTGGATAGTCTACAAGTAATCAAAAAAGTTGCCATAAATATTCCGATAAATACACTTGTCGTAACTGAAAAGGTTAAAAAAATAAACAAATGATAACAAAATTCGATGAAAAAACACAAGAAATTCTTACTTCATTAGAGAAAACACAGCATGATTTTTGGAATATTTCAAGGGTGACGGCTGAGTTTTTGTATACGTTAATTGTTTCTCAAGGGTGTAAAAATGTTATTGAAGTAGGGACTTCGAACGGTTATTCCGGAATTTGGTTGGGTAAAGCTGTCAAAAAAACCGGCGGACATCTTACAACTATTGAATTTTATGATAAGCGCCAAAGTATTGCCAAAGCGAATTTTAAAATTTGCCAAATTGATGATGTTATAACCCCTTTGCAAGGTGATGCGTGTACGATTTTGGAATATTTGCCGGAAGATATGGAAATTGATTTTGCATTTATTGATGCAAATAAACGCCAATATATTGATTACTTTAATTTGGTTGATAAATACATGAAAAAAGGCGCAATAATTGCGGCTGATAATGTATTGTCGCACGAAGAAAAAGTAAAAACATTTATTGATGCCATAAATTCTGATGAAAGATACGAAAATGTAGTTCTTAACCTTCCGGCCGGCCTCTCTGTCGCAAGAAAGATTAAGGATTAAGCCGAAAATAAAGTCGTTGGGTTGGGAAACTTTGATTAATGTGTTTATTTAACAAATTTAAATAAACAAAATATAAGGGTTGAAATTTTCAAAAACATGGGTATAATGATAATATAAAGGGCGAGGCCGGTTGCACCCGACCTCTTTAAAAACCCTCATTAGTTGATAGAAAGCACTATGATTATTATTAATAATATGATTAGTGCTTTTTCGCTAATCGCGATAACCAATTTTATCACCCCCCTTCTAAATCAGTCTTCATCCTGCAGTAATGTTGTTCCGAGAGAAAGCAAGTGATTAGGGTTTGCCCTTGTAAAAATAATAGTGAAAAATCTTAAAGAAGTCAAATAAAAACGGAAATAAAATTAAAAAGTCCCCAACAAAAACCAAAGTTTGTAAAGAAATGTAAAAATAAATTTAAAATAGGCTGAAATTCAGTCATAATCACTCATAGGATAGGATAGGATAGGGCGGGGCGGGATAAAGTATAGATTAAAATGTTCCGATATCTCTGACATAGCAATACAAGAAAGGTGAATGATATGTCAGTAAATGGAAATTTTAATTTAGGTAGGAAAGGCAAACAAGGTCAAGTTGATGTAAATCAATTAAAAGGTGGTATAAGAAGAGAACAGATTAAAGATGCAAAACAACTAGCTATTTTTGACAAGTATGCCGGTGCTGATGGTATCTTAGTTGATAAAGAATTGCAAGATTTCAAAAAAGAGTTAGCCGAAATGGCTAAAAACGAAACTTTGTCAAAACGTGAAGCTAAAAAATTCTTGAAAGGACAAGAGTTACAAAATATTTCTGCCGATGATTTGTTTCAATTTTTGGAAAATATTGAATCTATTTCTGCCAAATCGAAGGTTGAATCTGCTAAAACCGGTAAAGACGCAAACGGAAATGACGTTGTTATTTTAACTTCAAATAACGGTATGACTACTGAAACCATTTCTGCTGATAAATCATCAGTAATCAATACTCAACTAGAAGATGGTGGAGTTTTGACACAGTCTTATGATAGTGCTCATCATTTGACAGAAGAAGTTGAGGTTGATTCTCAAAAAAATACTACGACAACGTCTTATCAAACCAATGATGATGGTGAAGATGTTCCGCTATCTAAGTTTGAAACTTCGGCGGATGGGACAAAAAACCGTATAACAAATTATGATGACCAAGGCAACCCGACAGACGTGACGGTTCAAAATGGTACGACAATAGAAGAATATGATGTTACAAGTGATGGTGAACAAGTTTTAACAGCACGTACTGAACACAAAGGACTTCCAACTGAAAAGAAAACGACATTTGAATATCAAGAAAATGGTGATGTAATTGAAACCGCAACTGATGCATATGGAACTACTCAAACTGTTGTTAGAGATGGCAAACCGGTTTTGATTAAAACCGAAAATTCTACAACAGAAATTGCTTATTCTGAAAACGGCAAAGTTGAAACCACAACTGATAACAACACAAATGCGAAAACCGTAACTGCTTTTGATGAAGAAGGTGATAGATTATCTCAAGAAAAAGAAGTTGACGGCAAAACTTACAGAGCTGAGTATGATGGCAACGGCAACACTAAAGTTACACTTCAAAACGGTGAAAGCATTGAAATGCTTGCCAAAAAATTTGGTTGTACAAAAGAAGCGTTACTAGAAGCCAACGGTGGCAAAATCAGAGGTTGGGTCGGTGATGAAGTTGTTGTACCGGGTGAATTTGATGCTGATGACAAGAGATTAACTTCTCGTAAATCAAAGGAAGAATCTATTGCTGCATATAAAGATTTTATGGCCAAAAAAGCTGCAGAGGAAGCGGCAGCACAAGCTGCTGAACAAGCAAAAAAAGATGCTGCAGAGCTTGCTAAAGAAAAAGCTCATCGTGCAGAAATGCAAAAACAAGGTCAAGCTATAGCTGAAGATTTGTTTAATGATATTGATGGTATCGGTACAAGCAATACTTTTGGAGCAAATATTCAAAGAATAAATAAAGAGAATGTTGTGGAAGTTTTGCAAGCTTATACCGCAAAATCTCCAGATGAATCTTTAGCCGAAGCAATTATGGATGAAAGTGGTCTTTCTACTAAAAAACGCGATGAGGCAATAAAACATATTTATAATAAATTGTTGGAACGAGCTAAAGAAAAAGGTTTAGACACCCAACAAATAGAAGATGCGTTTAAAAAAGCAATAGAAACACCGCCTAATCAAAGAGGTTATGGTTACAATGAAAGTTTTGACCCTATATTCAATAGTTTGGTTGCCGGAATCAATGGTAAATCAATTCTTACTGAAACTGAAAAACAATCAATAAAAAATGCTCCACCGGAACAATTGCAAACACAAACTACCGCCTTACTTGAAAATACAGTTGCAGGAGCGAAACAAAGTTTAGAAACTCAACTTGCACAAGATGGTTGGGCTGCAGATTTGTGGGAAGGTATCAAATATATCGGTAATTCTGACAATCTTGATGAAAAGGTTAAAGAAGATATTGTCAAATATGAAGCTCAAGTTGCTGATTTAAAATCTGCCAAAACACCGGAAGAATTTAAAACAAAATTCAAAGCAATTTATGGCAAAGAATATGACCCAGAACTTGTAAAAGCTTACGAAAAACGTCAAGAACAACTTGTTTTGGCCAATGTTACTTATGGAATTGAGACCAGTTTTAATAAGACAATGGGTGAACTTTTGAGAACTGATAAGCTTTCAGAAAGAACTCAATTTATTCAATCAAGTAGTATGGGACATGGAACTTATCGAACAACAGCGACAAAAGAACAAGTTTTTAACGAAAATTTTAATACTTTTGCAGAATTTGTGGGCAAAGGTGATATAGAAGCCGGTAAAGCTGAGATTGAACAAGCATTTAAAGACTTAGGATTACCTGAAAATGCCTCAATGGATGAAAAATATGCTGCAATGCATAAATTAGCCAAAAATTATAGCCAAATTCTTCATGCAAATACAATGGAGGTAACCGAAGGTAAAGGTTATGATGCTTTTGCTCTTGAGGCTGAAAGTTCATATAAAGCTGCATTTGGCTTAGAAAATGATATTGCAAAACGTGTTGCGGATTATAATACGTCACAACAAACCGGTGCGATGGTTGTTAAAGGTGTTGCTAAAGGTGCAGCGGCAATCGGTTTGGCATTAATCCCTGGTGTCGGTTTGGCAACAGCTGCAATTGGTACCGGTATAATTAGTGCAACAGTTGATACAACGGATAGATTATCCTCAGATGTTGGTTTACAAGATGGAGAAATTGGCACAATTTTGAAAAATGCAGCAATTGATGGTGCGACGGTCTATGCGGGTGGTCAATTAACTAAAATGCTTGCTAATGCAAAAACTTTTGTTAAGATTGGTGGACAGATGACGGGAGATGTTGCTGTAGGTGCTGGTGCTGAATATCTTCAAACCGGTCAAATTACCCTCAGTGGTGTCGCATTCCAATGTGTATTCTCTGCAGCAGGTAATCTCGTTGCCTTGAAACAAATGAACCAAGCCGATTTGGGTAATCCGAATATTAAATCGGATCCGGTTTCCCACTATGAGGGTGGCCCGGTATCGGCAGAACACCATATTGTACTGGATGAAACGCCAACAGGTCCGATTGATGTTACTCCGGTTGAAGTTAAACTAAAAACGGAACAATTAGTCAAATCTTCTGCAGATACGCCTCCTACATCAACTCCGGATAAAACGGTTCTTGAAAAAGCTACCGTTGAAGGCACACAAGTTTCCGGCGGTAAGCTGAATGCGAAAAAATTTGAAACAGCTCAAGATGAAACAAGAAGAATTGCTCGTGAAGGTACGGTTGAGGATGCCGTTCAAACCAATCGTCAAATAAGATTGCATGGTGCA
>JAZSRN010000038.1:0-19016 GCA_045538535.1 Candidatus Gastranaerophilaceae bacterium
GCCCTTGCGATTGCAACACGCTGACGTTGGCCCCCTGATAATGAAGCGCCACGCTCACCAACAGAAGTATCAATACCGTATTCCAAAGTTGCAATAAATTCATCCAAATGCGCCATTTTTATAACTTTTTCAAGTTGCTCCGGTGTTGCATTTTCATTTCCCATCATAATATTATCTTTAATCGAACCAGTGAACAAGAAATTGTCTTGAAACACAAACGAAATCTGATCTCTTAATGATTGCAACGTAAAATTGCGAATATCAACACCGTCAAATTCTACAGAACCCGATTTTACATCATAAAATCTCGGAATAAGACTTACAACGGTTGATTTTCCGCCTCCGGAATTTCCAACAAGCGCAATTGTTTCGTTTTTATTAACCTTTAGACTAAAGTTTTTTAACACTGGAGTATCTTTTTCATATTCAAAATTAACGTTTTTAAATTCTATTGAATTATTTAGGCCATTTAATTGAACCGCATTTTCACGATTTCGGATATACGGAGTCAAATCAAATAACTCAAATACACGACTCATCGCAACAAAAGTACCTTGCAAAGACGTCAAAGTATTACCAAGGGTTTTTGTCGGTTTATAAAGTAATAGCAAAGAAGTTACAAAAGATGCAAAACTTCCGGCAGTCAATTCACCCGATAAAATCAAACTATTACCGTATTTCATAACACACGCAATACCAATTGAACATATAAAATACATAATTGGTGACATCCAACCTACACGTTTTGTCAAAGACATTGCGAGATTAAATTGTTGATTAATTTGGCCTTGGAATTTTGTATTCTGTTTTTCTTGCAAATTATACGCGGCCATAATTTTGTTACCGGCAAAAGTTTCGTTGAAATTTGTGGTCATGTTGCCACCAACAACCATCCCCGCATTTGAAACAGCTTTAATTTTTTTCCGAATAAAAGTAACCGGAGTAATTGCAATTGCCATAATTGTACAACCGATTAGAGCAAGTTTCCAAGAGTTATACAAAAGAACCGCAACAAGCCCAAACACTCCGAAAATAGTTGCGATAAAAGATTTTAGAGTTTCGATAATATTTTTTGACGCAGCATCTGGATCCGACAAAAATCTTGTTAATACAAGCCCTGAAGAATTCACATCATAAAACTGAGGATCAAGTGACGTCAATTTCTTAAACAAATCAACTTTTAAACTATTTGATATTTTATTACCGGTCCAATCAGTCAAATAATTACTCGCATATTTCAAAATACCTTGGAACAAGGCAAACGCAACAATTCCAAACGGAATAATTGCGGCTAACCATGCCTGAGTATGAACAGTATGCCCCATAAAAGACCAAGTATCTTCAGGCGAACCGTTAATTACAAAGTCCAAATACGGCTTTAGCGCAAGTGCAACAACACCGTCTAACAAACCCAAAGGAATTGCTATTATCAAATTCAAAACCGCCCGAGGCAACACCGGTTTAATATAAGGATAAATCCTTTTCAGCATAAAACCGTAACGAAAAGCATCTTTAGATACCGTATCTTTCAATCTATATTCCATTAAATTATCCCTCTTCTAAATCTTTATAAAAATATTATCTCATAAAAAAAGATATTTACCGAGATTTTTAAAAAAACTTTAATATTATTCAACAACCTCTATCGGAAACATTTGTTTCATATAGCGCGCAGCTTCAATATCAATATCTGTATAAATCCCACATTCTTTATCAAAAGCATTTGCAATAATCTGCGCGGTCGGTGAAATTATCATTGAATGTCCAATCCCTACAAAATTTTTATCTCCGTCTTTTGTTTGATTACTCACAACAAGATAAACCCCATTGTCATAAGCTCTTGTTCTACACATCGCCATCCACATATCACAAGCATTTTTTAAAAGTTCGGGAGTATTATATATTTCACTTGGAACAAGCCAAGCTGTCGGTAATGTAATCAAATCGACATTTTCTTTTGCCAATTTGTTAAAATGTAAAGGGTAGCGAACATCAAAACAAATAGCCAACCCTACTTTTCCAAAATCGAAATCTACCGTAACAATTTTATCTCCGGCAGTAATTTCTCGACCTTCACTACCTCCCATATAATTAAATAGATGAATTTTATCATAATTTGCAACAACTTCACCTAAACGATTTATCGCAAAAGATGTATTATAAAACTCAGTATCCTTTTTTCGAACCACAGAACCGGCAACTATATTCGTGTTATATTTCTTTGCCAAATCACACATAAATTCAATAACTCTACCACCATCTGAAGTCATCGCATTTTTTATGTAATCAATATGAGTTGCAAAAAATTCCGGAACTAACACCAAATCCAAATTCTTATCCGAATGTTTTTTAATAAAAAATTCAATCTTTCTAAGATTTTGTTCTATATCCCCCATAACAGATTTTATTTGTACACTTAATATCCCCGCCATAAAAATCACCTCGCATATTACATATCATTAATTATAATAATATCAAAAACTCTTCATTTTTTTGTAAAATTTTATTTACATATCGACAAAATATTTTATGTTTGCGTGTTAATAGACAAATCAGATAAAGCGAGGGAAAAAATGAAAATATCAACGATTTCAACAAATATCAATAATTATCAAAAATCAAATACACAACAACATAAAAACAACAAACAAAACTATATAAGTAATTCATACAATCTTACAACACCTAATGGTTTGTATAATCAGATTAGTTTCGGCGCAAGTTCAAAATTCATACAAGAAGTATTGACTAACTCCGAACAAGAAATTATGGCATTCTTAGCTTCTCACTCCTCACAAATTGGAAAAATACAAAATCTGCAATCCGAGTTGTCTATATACAAAACACAATCAGAACTCCCTGAACTTCTGTTCAGTTACGATGCATACAAACACCCTACAGCGGTGCGTTTTCATATACCAAAACTAATAAATAATCTTAGTGAATTTGATTACCTTTCTAAAAAAGCTAAAAAATATGACTCAAAAGAAGCACTTGAATACATTAAAACAATCAAAGAGGTGTTGTTTAGCCCTACCAAGGAAGTGCAACAAGATATAAGTGACTTTATCAAATTCAAAAATGATGTGAATAATGGTTTAAGAAGTGAAAAATACCAAGCAATAGATAGGACATTCAAACAAAAAACACGTAGACTAATTGATGCTTCTTGGACTCTTGAAGAGGTCGGGGAATGGCCTTATGAGAGACTACAATGGGACTTATCCACCATCAGAAAACAACTTCGCGGGAACAAACAATCATTTGATTACAACGATATAATGGACGCCAACAAAACAATGCACAGTGTCACAAAAAATTCTGCTAAAATTGATGACGTTATAAAGAAAACACAAACAGTACTTACTGAAAATACTATAAAACAGGAAGAATTCAACGCTGCCAAAAAGATGACGGACAGAATCAAACAACGAAATATAGATAAATTTGAAAAAAAATTCGAAGGCCGAGAACCCGACATTAGCAGAGAATCACTTGTTGAACTTCAACAAGCTGCTATTGAAAAGCTTTGGAACTTGATAGAAGCAACCAAAAAGGAACTTTATAGTTCTCAAACCTCAACTAAATTATATACATAAACATGATACAAATATACTCGACCAACTATTCAATTAATAACCACCATAATATCCATTCAAATCAAGTAAGTTTTGGGATAAAAAACCCTTTTAAGCTTTTATTATCAAGAAACAACGACATGTTTGAATCAAAAGGATTGTCAAAACTAGAAGATTTCAGACAAGGTTGTTATGGTACAATTTGCAAAGGCTCAATTGCGTTAGAGAATTTTACAAAAAAGTTTTCTGGACTTGAACTCGAAAACCTTGTTTCTATAGGATATTCAACAAATATTAACGGTATCGCCCCGGCAATATTAAAAAGCACTGCTAACAAACCTTTATCAACATCTTTTGTCAAAAATTGTTCCGTTCTTTATCTTTATAACAAAAAGTCTAACACACATTTACTGTACCACATGTACGAAGATGTTAACCAGCAAGAAATAAAAGATGTTATAACATTGTTCATGCCTGAAAAGCCATCCCATGCATTCATTGTTCCAGGTCACAAAAGATACACCTATGAACATTCGAGATATTTACCGCAAGTTTTTGCAGCACTAAAATCATTAAATGAAAATGTACCGGTTAATGTATACCATATGTCTTCATTAAATCCAGAGATTGTGGGTTACAAGGGACAGATTTATGAAATTCCGACGATGTTTATGAACACAGAAACTTATCCATTATTAAACGATACCCTTGGACACGCTACATTCCCGATAAGTGATATTAGCCCACGCTATCTTTTAGCTAAAATCAAACATGCAGAAGCTCTTGAGGATTTAAGTGATTTCAATTCTATAATTGAAAACTTTGACCCCTTGTTAAAATCAATTTTCAAAAAACTTGCAAATGAAAAAATCGAAATGCTCAAAAAAAATAACGCGCCTCAAAAAAGAGCAAGACTGATATCGGATGAGGAGTTTGCAAAGTACAAAAAACTTTATGACTCAATTAAAAGACTTGATTATTTTTCATAACAACCCAATTGTATTTAAACTCTTAAACACACTATCACCCAAAGATTTTTCCTTTAAGATTTTTTAACACTCCACTGAAATGTTCTTGCAAAACAGAATTTACATCTTGAATATTTTTTTCTATATTGTTCAGAATATCCGGACTCTTCTTTAAAATGTCCGCTCTTAAATCTGATTTCAAATTCAAAATAGAGGGTTTTATTATCTTAAATTCTTCCGGTGATGTAACTTCACAATCAACAACTTTGTTCTGAACAGAAAAATAATCAACAATGTTATTGATTACTCTCTCACCATCAACAAAAACCGAAGACGCTGGTCTTTCGCGGTGAAAATTAACTCGTTTACCGTTAATCTGAAGAGTTGACCCCGTAGCACTACGTGTTACTTTTACCAAATCATCTTTTCCGTCGTTAACAAGGTGAGCCAAAATTTTTGTAAAACGCATTGCTTTTGCTGCGCTATGCGCACCCCAACGCCCGCATTCTAAACTGACTTGCGCGATGTGAAATGCGTCTTGCAACGCATCATTCGGGACAAATTTTGAACCAAAAGATACATTATTTCTATTCTTGTAAGTATTTTCTACACCACCGATTCTATTTACATTTAACATTTTAACCTCGTTCACTTATTTATAAGATACATTATAATATAATACAGTAAATTGCCAAGTTTAATGTATGAGTCAATATCTTTACATAAATTCATATTCATAAAGCTCATATCCTTTGATATTTTTGCCATTTAACTTTTTATGTGATACATTGCAATACATCAAGATGGAATAAAAATTTAGGATAAGAATGATTGAAAACGAAATCTTAGAACTGGAAATAGAAGGATTTTCAAATCTGGGTTACGGGATTGCCCGCAAAGACGGCCTAGTAATTTTTGTGGAAGGAGCGTGTCCAAAAGACAAAGTCCGCGCAAAAATCACAAAGGTTAAAAAATCTTTTGCTAATGCAACCGTAAAAGAAATTTTGGAAGCATCACCACACAGAATTCCTCCATTTTGCGCAATGCAAAAAGTTTGCGGTGCTTGCCAAATGCAATTTATTGACTACAATTACCAATTACAACTAAAAAAAGAAATAATACAAGATGCGATTTCTAAAATAGGCGGTCTGTCAATACTTGTCGAAGATGTAATTCCTAGTCCTTTAACAAAAGAATATCGTCACAAAATTCAATATCCGGTATCGCAGACTAAAGTTTCAAAAAGAATTCTTGCCGGATACTACAAACCTCAATCACACGAAGTCGTAAACATAAAACATTGCCCTATTCAACCTTCGATTTGCGATGAAATTACCGAATATATTAGGAATAAAGCTTTTGATTTTGGAATTTCAGGCTTTGATGAAAAAAAACATATTGGAGATTTAAGACACATTGTTATGAGAGTTTCCACATTGAACGAAAATGTTTTATTAACGCTTGTCGTAAATTCTCAGAAAGTTTTTGATCGCCTAAAAGCTTTTTGCCAAGATATATACGACGAATTTGACCAAATAACCGGAGTTTGCGTAAACTTCAACTCTAAAAAAACAAACGTTATATTAGGGGAACACACAAAATGCGTTTGCGGCAATGATTTTGTTGAAGAGAAACTTTTAGACAAAACTTTTAAAATCGGTGCAGATACATTTTTCCAAGTCAACCCTAAAAGCGCAGAAAACATTTTTTCTTATATAAAAAAATACATCCAAGAAAATTATACAAATCCAACAATTCTCGATGCTTATGCCGGAATGGCTACTATTGGAATTTGCGTGAACGATCTTGCACAAAAAGTGACAAGTGTAGAATTAAACAAAGACTCTTGTCAAAAAGCAATCGACAACATCGCAGCAAACAACATTAAAAATGTTGAGATTTACAACTTTGACACACAAAAATATCTTGAAAAATGCAAAAATCAATTCGACATTATTATTACCGACCCACCCCGTAAAGGTTCAACACCTCAAGCTTTGGACGAATTTTTAAGGCTTGCTAAAAAAGAAATAATTTACGTAAGCTGCAATCCTGCAACTCTGGCTCGTGATTTAAAATACTTGACGGAAAAAGGCTGTACAGTAAAATCCATACAACCTTTTGATATGTTTTGTCACACTTATCACGTTGAAAATGTTGCTATTGTTGAGGTTGCGCCTTAGTTGGGCGTTTACCTCCCGGCAAACTCTCAAAATACACAATGGTATCGTCCAGTTGTTGACTAATCTTATTAATCAAACGTCTATCGTGACGTAATGATTTGTCAAGTTCAAGCAATTTTTCTTCATCAGTAATGCCTTCTTTTAATTCTGCATAAACTTTTGATGTACTTTTCTTTAATCCATCAAAATATTGTTTTTTAATAACTTTGGCAGTATCTCCAAAACGTATAGGGATTTCATCTTCAATACCATACATATCATAGTTTTTGGCATTTGAGAATAATTTTGCAGAAATTTTACCGGTAAAAAACTCTTTTATCAAATCTATATAACGCTCTGCAGTTTCTACGAACTTACTTTGCACTCCATCCATATTTTTGAAATGCAACTCACCAAATTGTCTTAGTGGGGTATAAACTTTTTCGGATTCTAAACTTTTATTTTTTGCTGTTTTTTCTCCAAACAAGACAATCAATTCATGAAGAACCGGATTCTCTTCCTTTACATGAGCACGTCTAAATCTAATTTGAATATCTTCATAACCCGATTTTTGTGGTTTGCTTACACAATACCTAAATTGAGGAGGAATATATTGAAGCTCATCAGCTAGTTTTTCAGTATCCAATCTAATATCCAAATCGGGAACATTCACCATTTTACTCAAGTCTTTCATTTCATCTTTTGACGGAACATAACCTCTTTTCATTAATTCAGCAATTGACATTTTTGCATCTGCAACTACATAGCCTCGTTTAGCCATTGCTGGAAGAATTCGAGAGAATAATGTTTCCATATCATAAGGATTTTTCATAAAAAGAGTTGCTCTTATACCATCCGTCAATTCAAAAGTTCCTGAACGTTTAACTTTTGAGGCACGAGCATCTGGAGATTTTACAAGATGGGGGTCATTATATGCTTTATCAAAAATTATACCATATTCGCTCAAATCATCTGCAATACTTCTTAAACCATCCGAATAAGCAGTAGCAATACGTTCGTAACGTTGCATACCTTTAGTATAACTTTGCCTTAAACAATCTTCAAACAACTGAGTTGCACCTTTAACAACTCTACCCTCTCTACCCGTAAACGAAACCGTATCTTTTGCCAATGAGTAACTCATTGGACTAGTAACCGGTAGGTTACTAGTCGGCTTATTTTTACTAGTATTTTGATTTTTCACATTAAATTGCGCTAAAATAGGGGTAATTGATAATGTCATAATACTACCTTTTAAAAAATTATTTACACACAAAATAATTAAAACATAAGCAAACAAAAAATTGCGTCTTTGCAAAAAGATTTTACATTAACTAAACAAAAAAAGATTTTTTTGAAAAATATATATGTTTGTATTATCATGCAAGGGTATGGTTACAGTTAGAAAAAGCACATATTAATAAGGAGGTTATTTTATGGCTGGAAAAACTATAACAGTTGATGGAAACTACGCTGCAGCGCACGTTGCGTATGCACTTAGTGAAGTATCGGCTATTTATCCAATCACTCCTTCATCTACTATGGGTGAATGGATTGACGAATGGGCTTCTCAAGGCAAGAAGAACATTTGGGGCAAAGAAGTACGAGTTGCAGAAATGCAATCAGAAGCAGGTGCTGCAGGTGCAGTTCACGGCTCTTTGGCTGCAGGTTCTTTAACATCTACTTATACTGCTTCTCAAGGTTTACTATTGATGATTCCTGTAATGCACAAGGCAGCTGGGGAAATGCTTCCTCACGTAATCCACGTTTCTGCTCGTGCGTTGGCAGCACAATCATTGGCAATCTTCGGAGACCACACAGACGTTATGGGTTGTCGTAACACTGGTTATGCAATGTTAGCGGCAAACTCAGTTCAAGAAGAAATGGATATGGCATTGGTTGCACACCTAGCAACTTACAAAGCTAAAGTTCCTTTCTTGCAATTCTTTGATGGTTTCAGAACTTCACACGAAATTCACAAAATAGAAGAAATTTCTTACGAAGATATCGCAAAACTAGTTGAACCAAAATATATCGAAGAATTCAGACAAAGAGCTCTTAGACCTGAAGCTCCTATCTGTAAAGTTGGTGCACAAAACACTGACGTTTACTTCCAAGGTCGTGAAACCGTTAACAAATACTACGATGCAGTTCCGGATATCGTCCAAGAATATATGGATAAAGTTGCTGCTGTAACAGGTAGACAATATCATCCGTTCGATTACGTCGGTGCTCCTGATGCAACAGACGTTATCGTTGCTATCGGTTCTGGTTGTGAAACTATCGAAGAAACAATTACATACTTGAACAAAAACCGCGGAACTAAATACGGTTTGGTTAAAGTTAGATTGTATAGACCGTTCGATGTTAAACGTTTCAACGAAGCTTTACCGGCATCAGTTAAACGCATCGCAGTTCTTGACAGAACTAAAGAACCTGGTTCTATCGGTGAACCTTTGTACATGGATGTTGTTGCAGCTCTTGGTTGCAAAGATATCAGAGTTATCGGCGGACGTTATGGTTTGTCTTCTAAAGAATTCACTCCATCAATGGTTTACGCTATCTACAAACATTCTGAAAACAATGGATTCCATGGATTTACAGTTGGTATCGAAGATGACGTAACTCATAAATCACTAAAAATTGATGAACAAATCGTTACAGAACCTGAAGGCACTACAAACTGTATGTTCTGGGGATTGGGTTCAGACGGTACAGTTGGTGCTAACAAAAACTCAATCAAAATTATTGGTCAATATACAAACAAAGATGCTCAAGCATACTTTGCTTACGACTCTAAAAAATCATTTGGTGTAACCGTTTCACACTTAAGATTCGGTGATGAACCTATCAAATCTACATATTTGATTACAGCACCTGATTTTGTATCTTGTTCTGCACACGCTTATATTGGCAGATACGATTTATTGAAAGGTATCAAAGAAGGCGGAACATTCTTGTTAAATTCTCCTTACTCTAAAGAAGAAGCATTTGCGCATTTAACAAGAGATATGCAAAAAACGATTATTGATAAGAAAATCAAATTCTACAACGTAGATGCCGAAAAACTTATCAAAGAACAACCAGGCTTGCGCGGCAAAGGTGCAAACACAGTTATGATGGTTGCATACTTCAAAGTTTCGGGAATTATTCCGTTTGAACAAGCTCTTGAAGGTATGAAAGAAATGACAATCAAAACCTTTAAGAAAAAAGGTGATGACGTTGTAAACATGAACATTGCATTAATCGATGCTGCTGTAAACGCAACTGAAGAAGTACCGGTTCCGGCAACATTAGACGGAGTAGCTTGTGCTGATGAAGTAAAACTTATCGCTGACGATGCATCTGAATTTGCTAAGAAAATCATTGAACCTTCTATGAGACAAAAAGGTGATGACATTCCTGTTTCAGCTATGTCTGTTGATGGCGTAATCCCAACCGGCACTGCAAAATTGGAAAAACGCGGTATCGCTCCAAGAGTTCCAAAATGGAATTCCGAAACTTGTGCACAATGCGGAGTTTGTGCTTCTGCTTGTCCGCACGCTGCAATCAGAACTAAGTTGGTAGAACCGGCTGACGCTGAAAAAGCTCCTGAATCATTCAAAATGGTTGATGCAAAACCAAATGACCATGGCGAAAAATTCAGAATTCAAGTTTACTGTGACGATTGTACAGGTTGCGGTGTTTGTCTTGACCAATGTCCGATGAACAAAATCCCTGGCAAAGAAGCTTTAACTTGGTCAACAATTGAAGCCGAAAAAGCTGCTGGCGAAGACAAAAATGAAAAATTCTTCAACGAATTGCCGGACAATGTAATGGGCAAAAACACAACAAAAACTATTAAAGGTGCAATGTTGAGAACTCCATTGTTCGAATTCAGTGGCGCTTGTGCAGGTTGTGGTGAAACACCTTATGTTAAATTAGTTTCTCAATTGTTTGGCGAAAACGCAATTGTAGCTAACGCAACAGGTTGTTCTTCAATCTACTCCGGAACTTTCCCTACAATTCCTTACACAACAAATAAGGATGGCAGAGGACCGGCTTGGGCTAACTCATTATTTGAAGATAACGCTGAGTTCGGTTTCGGTATGAGATTAGCAGTAGATAACAACAGAAGTATACTTAAAACTTATGTTGAAAAAGTTCTTGATTGCGAAAAAACACCTGCAGACTTGAAAGAAGCTTTGGAAGGCGCAATGGCACACTTCGACAATTCTAAAACCGAAGAAGCAGTTGCAGCACAAGAAAAAGCTAAAGCAGTTCTTGCAAAATACGCAGATGTTGATTGTTCAGACTTGGCAAAAGTTAGAGAACTTCAAGACTACTTCACAGATAAATCAATCTGGATTATCGGTGGTGACGGTTGGGCAAACGATATCGGATACGGCGGTATCGACCACGTATTAGCACAAGGCAAAAACGTAAATATCCTTGTACTTGATACAGAAGTTTACTCAAACACTGGTGGTCAAGCTTCTAAATCAACTCCTACCGGTGCAGTTGCAAAATTCGCAACAGGCGGTAAGAGAACATATAAGAAAAACATGGGCTTAATGAGTATGTCATACGGCTATGTTTACGTTGCATCAGTAGCTTTGGGTGCAGACAGAAATCAAACTCTAAAAGCATTCCAAGAAGCTGAAGCATACGATGGCCCATCAATTATCTTTGCATACGCTCCATGTATTGCACACGGTATTGATATGTCAAAAACTCAAACTGAACAAAAACGTGCAGTTGAAGCTGGTTACTTCCCTCTTTACAGATACAATCCTGCAAATGAACAACCGTTCACTTGGGATGCTAAAGACCCTAAAGGAAGTTACCAAGACTTTATAAGAAGCGAAGGACGTTATAAGTCACTACTTAAAACAAATCCTGAAGCTGCAGAAGAGCTATATGCTCAAGCAGAATCCGACGCAGCAAAACGTATGGAAGTATACAAAGCTGTTGGCGAATTGATGAAGTAAGATTGTACTAAGTACAATATAAATAAACCTAGACGGAATAAAACTCCGTCTAGGTTTTTATTTTAGACTATAAAATTAATTTACCAAGGATAATCGCTCGGAATTTCCCAACCATTACACATTAAATATGCAAGGCAAGATGTTCTTTGTTCATTTTGTATACATGCGTGATGTAAATTCACTAATGATTGATCCGTCTTATAATAATCACAAGATACACCAGCAGTATACAAGTATGGAAGAAAACGATTTACATCATTACGTTTATACGAGGAACTACCAATATACCTACCTCCACCTAACTCAATAACAAACGCATCTTTCCCAAAATAATTTGGTTTTGCAAGACCATTTACATCATACAACAACCGTACTCTATCAAAGCTGTCAATGTTTCCAATTGTTCCAACTTGAACTGTAACTAGTGCAGAATTTGATAAGACAAAAACAGTTCCACTAGATTCTGAAACCTTCAAAAATGTCAAATTTAGGGTAGCAGGTTCAACTTGATGTTTACAATACTCATTTTGCATATCGTCTTTACAATAATATGTTACATTAAGATATGGTATCAAATAACGTTCAGCAAAAAACATTGATTTTTCAAGATTTGTGCCTTCAGTTAAATATTCCCAATTGTTGATATCTGTACCATAATCAACTTTTGCTCTTTCAATAGCATTATTCAATATGACATAAGTTTGTTTTGCACGTGTTAAAAATTGTTTTTTCTGGTAATTAGCAATAAAATTCGGCATTATCAACGCCGCTACGACTCCGACGATTGCAAGAGTGATTAGAACCTCGGCCAATGTAAATGCTTTCATTTTTTTCTTCATAATGTTTTTACCTTTCTTTGTTTATTTGTACTACTACTATTCTTTACTTGTCATTGCGCACTTGTTGCGCAATCTTTTTACACCGATGTCGGCGAATACAGATCGCGGAATAAATCCGCGATGACAGAGGGACTGTACCCCACCCTCTTCTTTTGGACTTCCACGCCCAAATTTTCCGCATGACAAAGCACCTAATTGCATAACAATTAGGTTTTTAAAAACGTTGATATTACTGGGTTCTAGGTACCCAATAGGGCGCAAACCCGCTCTACGCTTGGATTGCCCCCCCCCCCGTAGGCGCAAATGCTGTCATAGCAAGGGTTTCGGGCAATTCGGAACTTTTAAATTCCTCGATTAAATCTATATTCATACTATTCATACGCATATTTTTCATGTTCCCAATATATCAAATTTTTAAACTTATACAAATACATACCTTCAAAAATTCGGAGACGGTGAGATTCGAACTCACGGTGAGATTGCTCCCACACAACCTTTCCAAGATTGCACCTTAAGCCGCTCGGACACGTCTCCATAAAAACACTATATCACAAACATTTATTTTATTAAAATTTATTGCCAAATTTGTTTTTCCTAAAAAAAATGCTATAATAATTTTGAAGGAGAAAGCCATGAAAATAATTGTATTTATTTTAATCGCAGCAGTAGGTGTTTGGGCGTATTTCAATGTTGATTTCAATCAATTAAAAAACAACACTGTTCAAGGCGTTTCAAACGGAGTTAAGAACGAAAAAACAATTTTCGGGGTGAACAACTCTAGAGAACAATCGAGAAAACAAACTCAAGACGTCCTTAACGGATTTTAAAATTGACCCGCTAAGCAAAACTTAGCGGGCATTTTATATACATATTGTTTTTTTATTATTTGTGCTAGAATAATTGCGGAGAAATACTATGCCGCACGATATTATTATAGCTTTATTATTAACATTACTAGCAGGTTTGGCCACAACAATAGGGGCTACGCTTGCTTTTGTGTTTGAAAAAGACGATTTGAAAGCACTATCTATAGGTTTAGGTTTTTCAGCCGGAGTAATGATTTTTATCTCTTTTATGGAAATCTTGCCAAATGCAGAAACAATGTTAACAACATTTTTCCCTAACAAAGCGGCTTGGATGACCCTAGCGGGCTTTGTCACCGGAATAATTGTTGCAATTTTGATTGACTATTTTGTTCCGGATCACATTGACGAAGATGAACTTCTTTGTCCGGACACTTGCACTAATAAGCACAGAATAAAACGCGCGGGCTTGTTAATGGCAATCGCCATTTGCATCCACAATTTTCCGGAAGGTATCGCAACTTTTTTGACCGCAACCCAAAACCTTACTCTTGGTTTATCCGTTGCTATAGCCATTGCAATACACAACATTCCGGAAGGTATTGCAGTTGCAATGCCTGTATATCACGCAACCGGCAAAAAACGTTACGCAATGTTGTACGCTTCACTTTCCGGACTTGCAGAACCATTGGGCGCACTGCTCGGCATGGTTATAATTCATTTTTTCATGCCGGTTATGCTTATCGGATACTTAACGGCCGCCGTTGCGGGAATTATGATTTACATTTCTTTCGATACGCTTTTACCACTTGCAAAAGAATTTGGGGATTGGCACAAATCAATGGTTGGAATTATATCCGGCATGATATTCATGTGGACAAGCGTTCTTCTTTTAAATTAAGCATTAGGGACAAAGATTTTCCCAGTCCGATTCGTCTTCATATTCATCTGGCTCTATGATTTTCTCATCGGTTTCTAGCATAACCATTAAAGTGAGTTTTAACTGCTCTTTGTAATATTTTCGAGCCCTCTCGATTGTTTTGGCGCAAAAAGTAAAGCTCGGGATTTCACGAATTTCTATATACTGATAAGGATTCCCTTCAAAATCCAAATCAGTACCCTCAATTAGTGTCCAATTTAAATTTAAATAATACTCTAAATCCTTTTGATTTACCGCCATGACAACAATCTTCCATTTAACCTTCAAAAGAATTTTCACTTAACGGCTGCGTAAGCATCAAACCTTCACCGCCCAATACTTCCACCTTTTTGCCTTCGATATATAAATATACCGGCTTTTTAGTATTGTTTTTAGCAGTTTTAATCAATTGAAATACACGCTTGTACAAACTATCAGTTCCGCCACCATTTTGGAACGCATAGTTCAAATTAACAATAACTTTGTCTGAAGATTCGTCAATTGAGATAACTTCAGTACCGGAAGGAATTTCAGAATAAACTCCTTTATTACGTTCAGATACTATCGGGCCGGCCACAAGTGATTTTATGGCGAATTTTAGTTTTGTACCATCAACCGCCTCGTCATATTCTCTCCGAACCGCACGATAAACTTCTTCCTTATTTTCGTTTTGCCCTATAAAAAATACATTTACGTAAACTTTTTCTTCCGGTTCTTCAAGTGTAGGCTGTTCGTCTTCAGGCAAAGTTTGTGTCACCTCATTCTTTGGTAACAACGGGCCATTTACATCTACTTTGTCTAAATAAAACAACTTTAAGGCTACAAAACAACATATAGTAACCATGACTGCTCCAACAAAAGCTAAAAAGTTTTTTTGTTTTTTTCGCATAAATTCACCCTCTACTTTGTCGTATCTTTTGGTACGTTTATCACACCATTTACAACGATTAAATTATTTTCAATTGAAACATTTTTGATATTCAATTTCGTATCTTTATTTTCTATTATATTTAAAGAATAGTCAAGCGGGTTTAAATAATTTAAAATATATGATAAATTACTTAAATCTATATGAAATTTTGAATTTAACAATTGAGTATTTGCAAGGATAATTTCCCCATTATTAACCGCTAAATCAGACGAAATTACCACTTCTTGTTGTTTTTTAACAAAAGGAATTTCAAACTTTATAACATATAAGAAACGATTTGCTTTAATTTTCGTCGAAGTTGAAACAATTTTAAATATCCCAATATCATTCAAATCTTTTATTAAAGCTTTATATTCGGTAGTCTCTAAGGTTTTATTCAAATCCGACTCGCTAATTTTTGCCATCAAATTTATAGGAAAACTTTCTTTAAAAAACACTTTTGATGAATTTTTAATAGGTTGAATATAGTTAAAGTTACAAAGGGTTTTTGCTTCAATTTCTGAAAAATAAACACCTTCTATAACAGCATTTTCAGCAACAATTCCAATTGTCTTGAAACGTCCGGCCTTTAAATCTCGAACACTATACGATTTTAGTTGAACATCTAATTTGCCAACTTGAATATTTTTCTTAATTTCTTTTTTTATTAGCGATTGTGCAACCTTTTGTGCAATAAAGTTACTCCCCGTAATCTGTGATAAAAAACGCGATACACCTGACGTCAAATCGTACGATTCACTACATAAATTTTGTACACACTGCGCATTTACAGGTTGTGACAATAAAAATATAAAACTCAATATTATATAAATAATTTTCACGACAAAAATACTTTCTTTACTTTTATCTTATCATTTTCGACTTGTGCAACCGCACAAAAAGTTTCGACTAACTCATTATAAACCAATATAACAAAATTATCTTGCGCAAACACCCTATCTTTACTTATTACATTGTCAAAAGTTAATGTTTGTCCAAACTTAATCTTATTAAATCCGTCTTTATCAACAATTAATGTCGGCAAATCGAGCATTGTCAAAGGATTTATCAAATGTTTCTCTACAATATTTTTATCAAAAATAGCATCCAAATCAATTGCATCATCAATAAAAAATTCTCCGGCTTGAACACGCACAAGATCTGTCAAATGCCCACCACAACCCAAATTCTCACCTAAATCATGGGCAATTGAGCGAATATACGTACCTTTTGAACATTTAATAAAGATTTGTGCAACTTGATTTTCAAAATCAAAAGCTTTTAATTCTATTTTTTCGATAAAAATATTGCGGGGCTTTATTTCTACTTGTTCATTTTCTCTTGCATATTCATAAAGTTTTTTGCCGGCAACTTTTATAGCTGAATAAATCGGAGGCAATTGCGAAATTTCACCTTCAAAATTTTTTAATTCCCTTAGCAAATCATCTTCCGTAACTTTCTTATCGTATTTTTTTAAGATATCACCTTCAATATCATACGTTGTAGTTGAAAACCCAAACTTTACCGTCGCAACATAAGCTTTGTCATCAGCCAAATATTCAATAAGACGCGTCGCCTTGCCAATGCAAACCGGCAACACCCCTTGGGCAAACGGATCTAAAGTACCGGTGTGTCCAATTTGTTTAATTTTCAAAACCCTACGCAACTTTGCAACAACATCATGTGAGGTTATTCCCTTTGGCTTGTATACGTTTAAAAATCCGAACAAACTAATTCCCTCCAAGTTGTGTTGCCTTTTGAGTAGTTTTTGCTATTACATCATAAAAAAGTTGTTCAGAATTTTCTTCATTCATGACCGAAACCCCAACGAAGGTACAACCACCTTTTGTTGCTACATTATCAATTAACGTTTGAACGGAAATGTCTTTGTTGTTAAATATCATTTTGGCTGAACCTAATGCCGTTTGAGTGGCAAGAGTTAAAGATTTTTCATAATCAAGCCCAAGTTTTTCTCCCGCACGTGCAATTTCTTCAATAACTTTGTAAAAAAATGCCGGCCCAGAACCCGAAATCGCAGTAACAATATCAATTTGTTCTTCCTCAACTTCAATACATTTACCGATTTTACTCAACAATTTCATCACAAACTCAACATCTTCACGCATAGCACAACTTCCCGCACAAACACCACTCATACCTTCACCCACTAAAGCTGGCGTATTTGGCATAACTCGTACAACTCGAAAATCTCCGATAAGTTGTTCAATCTTAGAAGTCTTAACACCGGCGGCAATTGATACTAATAACTTGTCCGCAGTAAGAACATCTTTGATTTCTGTCAAAACATCCGCTACAAAATTTGGTTTTGTTGCAATAAAAATAATGTCCGACTGCGCAGCTAAAACTCTATTATCAACTAAAACATCAATCATTAGACGCTCTTTAGCATTAATTGCTATTTGTTCATTTACTTCACTCCCAATTATATTGCTTGGATTTAAAAACCCTGAAGATACGATACCTTTTATAATCGCACTTGCCATTTTTCCACAACCAATAAACCCTATTTTTATATCATTTGTATTGTAAATTTTGTTCATAATTATTAACTTGACACTCCATTACAGTTGACTATTTACTTTTTTTAAATTAACATAGGAATTATACGACAAATAAAATAAAAAAGGAATAAAAAAATGAGACGTACACTAGAAGGAACAAAAGTAAAAAGACAAAAAGTTAGCGGATTTAGAGCAAGAATGTCTACCCCAGGCGGACAAGAAGTTATCAACAGACGTCGCGCTAAAGGTCGTCACAAATTGGCTATTACCGGCTCTAAACGTGCATAATCGGATATCGAATGTTAAAAAAAACGTTTAGATTAAAAAATAAATTCGCATTTAATGCAACTTATAAAGTTAAAAACTCCACCCACAAAGGTGGAGTAACTTTGTTTGCAGGCATAATAAAAAACGAAAACCATGCCGATACTCCCACAAAAGTCGGTTTTGTCGTCAGTAAAAAAACTCATAAACGCGCAGTTAAAAGAAATCGACTTAAAAGATTGATGCGAGAAAGCTACAGACTTTTACAAAAAGACAATAAATTGGGAAATTCACAAAAATACCTTTCCCTCATTTTTGTCGGTCATCAAGCAGCAATAGGAAAAAATTTCAAAGAGATAAGTCCTTGCATCGAAAAATTAATAAACAATTTGCCATAATTTAACCTTTTATTACACCCCAAGCTTTTATTATTCCTCGTTCATAACGAATAAGATAATAGCCACCTTCTTTAATATATTCAAAACTCGCTTTCATGTAAGTTTTTGGCATATCTGGGGGTTGCCCGACTTTTGCGCGCTTTAGATTTGTTTTTTTACGCTCTTCTTCTTCTTTTTTTAGTTGTTTTTGATATTTTTTGTCGCTCAATCTATCATCTTCCGAGGCATCTTCCTCAATTTTAATTACCGGAACAACGGCACATAGTTGTTTTGTATCTAATAACAAAAGATACTTTCTATCATCAGAAAGCGCTAATTCATAATGTCCTGGCGGTAAAACGTTCCCCATCGCATCAAAAAGCGGGTCATCAATCGTTAAAATAGGGAATTCAGAATCGGGCAACGAATATCTGTAAATTGTTTGAGTACCCGTATAAAGACCAGCAGTCTCTTGAGGTTGAACCGGATAAGGCCGCGCGTCTTTTTGCGTAAAAATATCCTCAACAAAAAATCCTTCATAAATCATAATTACATTTTAACTAATATTATATTTTTTTCAAGAAAAAATAGCAAAAAAAAACGACATTTCTGTCGTTGGTTTTTAATAGGGAAAAAGGGAAAGGAAACTTGATTGTTAATCTTCTTAACAATTAGATAATTTAAAGACTGCGCACTTTTGCACT
>JAZSRN010000035.1:0-50202 GCA_045538535.1 Candidatus Gastranaerophilaceae bacterium
AGATTTAATCGAGGAATTTGAAAGTTTGAAATTGCTCGAAACCCTTGCTATGTCTGCATTTGCGCCTACGGGGGGGGGGGCAATCCCAGCGGAGAGCGGGTTTGCGCCCTATTGGGTGCCTAAAACCCAGTAATATCAACGTTTTTAAAAACCTAATTGTTATTCAATTAGGCACTTTGTCGTGCGGGAAATTCTCTCGTGGAAGTCCAAAAGAAGATGGCGGGGTACAGTCCCTCTGGCATCGCGGATTTATTCCGCGATCTATTCTCGCCGAGATAGGTGTAAAAAGATTGCGCAACAAGTGCGCAATGACAAATAAAAAATAGTAGTAGTACAAATAAACAAAGAAAGGTAAAAACACTATGAAGAAAAAATGCAACAATTCAAATCTTAAAGACGTGTCCCGCATTTTCGGTAGGGCTGGGTTCACTCTTGCAGAGGTTCTTATCACCCTAGCAATCGTCGGGGTAGTAGCGGCGTTGACTTTGCCGAACTTAATTGCCAATTACAAAAAGAAATCAGATGTTGTTAAATTGAAAAAAGCCTACACAACTTTACAACAAGCTTTTCGCCGTTCAGAGGTGGATAATGGGCCTTCAGAATTTTGGGATGATGCACATGTAATTGGTGCAACGGCTTATTTTGAAAAATATTGGAAACCTTATTTTAATAATCCTATGTTGTGTCAAACGTACCAAGAATGTGGTTATGAGTCTATTGCACCATATAAATCTATGCTAGGTCAAAAGGAAGGATATGCTGTTGTTGGTCCAAGTGATGAATCAACGCGTGTTACTTTCTATCTTCCGGATGGAACTTTGTATCTTATTTTTGTTGTTCAAGGTGAACCAAGTTCGCGTTCAGCTAATAATGAGATATTTATTGATGTTAATGGTGGAAAATTACCAAATACTTTTGGGCGTGATGTTTTTGTTTTTGAACGAGTAGAAGGTAAAGGGATTTTGCCATATGCGTATGATTCTTCAAAATTATTTATGGACGAGCAGTGTTTGCGTAGCGGTAGAACTTGCGCTCGTAAAATTATGAGTGAAGGTTGGGAAATGAATTATTAATAATATAGCAAGGGTGCGCATAAGCGCACCTTAGTGCTATATACCTTATTTATATCTTTTTGAATATTCAACCCGTTTGATTTATATTAATTCAATATGCGTAAAATGTTTGTGGCCTTCGGCGTAATCTTTTACGATTTGACCGTTTCCGCGAAGTTTGTATTTGTAAATGGTTAAACCTTCTAAACCTACTGGCCCCCTTGCGTGCGTTTTGTTGGTTGAAATTCCTACTTCTGCGCCAAATCCGTACCTAAAACCGTCTGCAAAGCGAGTTGAGGCATTAAAATAAACTCCTGCGCTGTCAACTTTGTTTAAAAATTTTTCGGCGTTTTGCATATCATTTGTTATAATACTATCAGTGTGACCAGAGCCGTAAGTGTTTATGTGCTCAATTGCTTCGTCGATATTTTTTACAGTTTTAAAGGCCAGAATTTTGTCACCGTATTCAAAGTCCCATTTTTCAGGTTTATCTATTAGTTTTATTTCTGAAAGTTCTAATGCGGCAAGAAGTTCTGATTTTTGTGTGAAATCTTCGTGAATTAGCAGTGTTTCGACTGCATTGCAAGCGCTTGGATATTGTGTTTTGGCATCGGTTACTATTTTTTGTGCCATTTCTAAATCTGCATTTTTGTCTACAAATATATGACAAATTCCGTCTGCGTGTCCAAGCACCGGTATTCGGGTGTTTTCTTTGATGAATTTTACCAAACTATTTCCGCCTCGTGGGATTATTAGATTAATATATTTGTCGCATTTTAGCATTTCGCCTACATCATCGCGAGAAAAAACTTGATTAAGTACGTTTTTAGGAAAACCATCTATCTTGTCAAGTGTCGAATTTATGATTGAAAGAATGGTTTTGTTGGTGTTAATACTTTCTTTACCCCCTTTTAAAATGACAGCATTTGAGGATTTTATTGCAAGAGCTGAAATTTGAGCAATAACGTCCGGTCTGGCTTCGAAAATTATGCCTAAAACACCGATAGGGCAAGATACTTTTGTCAATATTAAATCTTTATCAAGTTCGCGTTTGAAAATTTCTTTGTTAATAGGGTCTTCGAGTTTTGCGATATCTTTTATGCCTTGAATCATATCGCGCATTTTGTTGTCGTCGAGTTTTAGGCGATTGAATGTGGATTTTGATATTTCACCTTCATTAACAAGATTTTGCGCCTCGGCTAAGTCTTGTTTATTTGCTTCAAAAATTGATAATTTGTTTTCTTCTAATGCGGTGGCTATTTTTTCAAGTGCCATATTTTTTAATATTGTTGAGATATCTGCAATTTCAAGACTGGCTTGTTTTGCACTTTTTGCGATTTCAATAAATTCCATAAAATTATCCTCTCGGGTAATGACTTGTATGAATTATATCATAATATTTTAAAAAATTCACATCGTTATTGTTTTCGATATATGACTTCAAATAGCCGATGTGGATAAGTACTTAAGGTAATGTTTATAAATAATCTTAAAGTACATAATCAAAGTACAAATTAGTGTTATAGATTTTTTTTCAGGCTTTTTAAATAAAAAACCTTGAGACACAAGGAGGTAAAAATGACCATTAAAAAACTTTCTGTGGCAGCTGCGATTGCCGTTGGAATAGCAACGTGTTCCTTGAATCAAGCAATGGCAGCTTGTCCGTGCGCACAACCAGTAGCCACACCATGTGAGACTATGCCGGTTGTAACCGGTGGGGCTTGTCCGTGTGACAAGACACCTGCACCAAAATGTCACAAGTGTAAAAAATCTTTCTCTGATTGTGATTGCAAAAAAGAGACACCTGCACCTTGCGAGAAAAAAGTAGATCCATGTGACAAACCAGATTGTCCGGATGAGATTAGTTGTGATGAACCAAAAGAACCGGCATGTGCGGTTTGCCCTCAAATTGGTAAACCTGCAAGAGATGAAATGAAACAAGTTTACGGTTATCCTAATGCGGTTTATGGTACAAACAACTACGTAGGACAACCAGCTAATTCTATTCTTTCTTCTGAAACAACTGCCAGTGGAATTTCAGCAAGAACACTTTCTTCAAATGTTGGCGGCGTAACTGTATCAACTGATGGCACTATTACCGGTGCTGCAACTCAAATGCCTTGTTTGAATGAAGCACCTTCTATGCATAACGGTATTCCTATCAATAGAAACGAAAGATTGATGGACGGTAACAATTGTCCGATTGATATTCAGACTGAAAACTCTATTGATGCGTTGAAAAAATCTTTTGTACCTTTTACGTATAAAGATTATCCTCAAAATTATTCAATTACCGGTGCTGCAGCAGGCATGACAGGTGGAGGTTGCTCTTTCCCGGATGTTCCAAACGGATATTGGGCAGCTTGCGATATTGATAAATTAGCAATTAATGATGTTGTAGTAGGTTATCCTGATGGATATTTTAAACCAAATCGTGATATTTCACGTGCTGAATTTGCAACTATGTTGGTTAAAGGTTTTAATCTAAACTGCGATATGCCTAGAGCAAATTTATTCAAAGATGTTCCTATGAACAACTGGGCTAATGCTGCAATTGCAAAAGCTGTTGATGAAGATTTGTTAAAAGGTTATCCAAACAATACCTTCAAACCAAACAATTCTGTTTCTCGTGTTGAAGCTTTGACATCTATTTCAAAAGGTATGACTTGTGATATGGATAAAGATAAAGCTAATCAAATTTTAGGTAGATACGCAGATGGTCACACTGTACCTGAATGGGCTAAAATTCCTGTAGCAAAATCATTACAAAATGGTGCATTGACAGATTCTCAAAATCCTAATATGATTATGCCTCACAAAGATGCAACTCGTGCCGAAGTGGCTTCTATGTTACAAACCGTTCGTGTAGCTTTAGGATACGACACAAACCCTAAAACTGCAAATAATATCTGTCCGGCTTGTCCTGTAGATAAAAAAGCATATCAAGAACAAGAAGAAATTGTAAAAATTCCTACATTGAAATTGAAAATGATTGACCAATTGACTGCAAAATCTTCACACGTTGGACAATATTTCAGAGCAAATACCCTTGAAGATGTTACAATTAACGGAGTAACTTATCCTTGTGGTTCAACTGTAACCGGCCAAGTTGTTGAAGTTATCAGACCTTCCGGATGTGATAAAGGTGCTTTGAAACTTGCATTTACTGATATTAAAAATGGTGATTGCAAAACAAAATTACCTAAACAAATCTTGTCTGCTCAAGTAAATAAATCAAAACAAGTAAATCCTGTTGCAAGACTTGTTGAAATGCCGTTTACATTAGCAGGTTCATTGGTTGGTGTTGTTGGTCGTACGGCAGGCGGTATCTTAACTAATGTTGGTAATGCAGTTGAAAACGTATCAAATGATGCCGGTTATACTTTAGGTCACGTATTCCAAGGTAAATTTGGTGCGGCTGCAAGAAACTTGGGTGACGGTATTTACGAAACTGTTAAAATGCCGGTTGACGCTACAAGAACTGTTCTATCAGGAACTATGGGCTTGTTCCAAACTACCGGTGATGAAATTGCATATCTTGTTGACCCTAAAGGTTACAAAATCTCTGCAGTTAATCCAAGAGAACACATTACTATCGCATTTGGTTGCAGTGAATAATGTTTTAAATATTGAATTCATCTTGAAAGCGGCGGTTTTATTATCGCCGCTTTTTTGTATAAAAATTGTTTGCAAAAATTTTTATGTTGGTTTTTAATATAGTTATGAATATCATTGAAAAAAGCCGAAAAATTCTTGAATATGATAAAATTTTGGAAAAATTAGCCAATTACGCAAAGTGTGAACAAAGTAAAATGCTTTGTTTGGCGCTTGAACCAAAAGAAGAATTAAGTAAAATTCAAGAGGAATTAAATTTTACTAAAGAAGCTAAGTTTGTTTTGGATTTGGCAGTGGATATCCCGATTGAATTTGTAGCGGATTTCAAAAAGATACAAAAAAATTTGGGGACAAGTTACTTATCTGAAGAGGAAATTGTAGATATATCAAAGACTTTACGTTCCTCAAGACTTGTTAAAAAATTTTTGGTTGAAAATCTCGATGAACGCTCTATTTTGAGAATGTTATCAAATCATCTTTTGGTAGATAGAGATATCGAAGATAAGATTGATGATACTTTTGATGATAATTTTTGTATAAGACCAGATGCGACATTGGAGTTGAGAACACTTTATGCTTCATTAAGAGAGGCTGAAAATAATCTAAAAATTGCGGTGAATGGCCTTTTAAATTCTCCGGATTTTGCCAAACATTTACAAGAAAATATTTATACAACTCGTGATGACAGAATTGTATTTCAGGTTATGGCTTCTTCAAAAAGTAAAGTCCCGGGGATTGTGCATGACGTTTCGGCCACTAACAAAACTTTTTATATCGAGCCACAACAAATTGTGCCGTTGAACAATAAAATTAGAGAAATAAAAGCCAAAATTCATGCGGAAAAGATTAAGATTTTGGTTAATTTGACAAATACGATTAAAGAAATTTTTGAAGATTTGAAATTGACAGAAGAAATTTTGGCAAAAATAGATTTTCATTTTGCCAAGGCGCGTTACGCTTGTCATATCAAAGGTATTGAGCCTGAAATTATATACAGTAAATTCCTTGAAATTGAAAACATGAAACATCCTCTGCTTGTTGATTGTATAGAAGATGTTGTCGCAAACGATTTTAAAATCGGGAAAGATTATGGTGCGGTAATAATTACCGGTTCTAATACCGGAGGCAAAACCGTAACTTTAAAAACAATTGGTTTGTTTATTTTGATGACTCGTGCCGGTATGTTTTTGCCTTGTACCATGGCAAAAATTCATCCTTATTCTAAGGTTTTGGCTGATATTGGGGATGATCAGAATATTTTGCAAAGTTTATCAACATTTTCTTCGCACATGACAAATATTATCGAAATATTAAATAAAAGCGATAATAATACATTTGTTTTGTTGGACGAAATTTGTGCCGGAACCGATCCGCAAGAAGGTGCGGTTTTGGCCGAATGTATTTTAAGTAAATTGGCAGAAAAAAATGTTACTGCAACAATTACGACACATTATGGCGAATTAAAGGCTCTTGAATACAATAACGATTATTTTAAAAATGCGTCGGTTGAGTTTGATACAGAATCATTAAAACCTACTTATAAATTGATGATTGGAATTCCGGGGTTGAGTAATGCAATATCTATCTCCCAAAATTTGGGTTTAGATAAGGATATTTGTGAAACTGCAAAAAATATTCTTGTCTCTCAGAAAGACCCTTCTATTTTGGTTGTTGAAAAATTACAAGAAACTCAACAGAAGCTTTCACAAAACCTTAAAGAGGCTCAAGATTTGAAAGAAACCTCTGAGGCTCTTAAAAAAGAATATGAAGAAAATCTGTCTGATGTTAAAAAGAATAAAAAGAAAACAATCAAAAATATTAAAGATAAATTTGATTATGAAATCCTATCTGCAAAAGCCGAAATTAAAGATATTTTGGATGAAATTAGGCGGGAAAAATCAGAAAAGGTTGCAAGGCGTTCTTACGCAAGGTTAGCACAAGCAGAACAAATTTTTAAAAAGAAACTTGAGGAATATGAAGATAAACAAAATTATGAACCGGTTGATTGGAATAAAGTTCAGCCAAAAGACAAACTTTTGTTAAAAGATTTGAATCAGCTCGTTACGTTGCTTTCGTTGCCGGATAAAAATAACAATGTTTATATTTTGATGGGTAATTTTAAAACAAAAATTAAAACAGAAAAATTGGCCGGTTTTGATGCTACATTTGAAAAAATTGCGTCAAAAATTAAACCGATGATGATGCCGGCTTCCGAAACTTTTACCCTAAAACGTAGAGATTTGTCTGCAACGCTTGATTTGAGAGGTATTAAGGTCGAAGATGGTTTGGATAAGTTAGAAATTTATTTGGATAATGCAAGTCTTGCTAATTTGACGCCGGTTACTATTATTCATGGACATGGAACAGGTGCAATGAAATCTGCCGTTAGAGAGTATTTAAAAACTTCGCCTTATGTTAAAGAATTTCGTCCGGGCGGCGAAACGGATGGCGGTGACGGTGTAAGTATTGTAGATATCAAGTAGGTTTTATAACTTTTTATGTTATAATCACAATATGAATTATATATTTTATTTTTTGATAGTTTCATCTATATTGATTGGGGCTTTGAATGGTCGTCTCAATGATGTTGTAAATGCTATTTTGACAGGCGCGGAAACCTCTGTAAAGGTTGCTCTGTCGTTGATAGGAATAATGGCTTTTTGGTTAGGGATTATGAAAATAGCTGAAAAGTCAGGTATTATCGAAATTATTTCAAAAATTATAAAACCTATTTCAAAGAAATTATTTTCGCAAATTCCCGAGGAGTCTCCGGCTATCGGCGATATTGCGATGAGTTTTTCGGCGAATGCTTTAGGCTTGACAAATGCTGCAACTCCTATTGGTATAAGGGCAATGGAAGAGTTACAAAAAGAAAATAAAGACAAAAAATCTGCCTCAAATGCTATGTGTTTATTTTTGGGAATGAATACAGCGGGATTTCAACTTGTTCCGGCTACAGTTATTGCTGTTTTAATCGGAATAGGTTACAAAAATCCTACTGAAATTATTGCGCCGACACTTTGCGTTACGACCATAACTTTTTTGAGTGCAATTTTGCTTGCAAAGTTGTTTGAAAAGTTTTGGGCCCCGCAATCTGACTCAGAAAGGGAGGATGTTTAATGTTTCAAGCTGTAATGAACGTTATATCTTTATGGGCATTACCTCTTATTATAATTCTGGTTTTGACAATCGCTTTAGTTAGAAAACTTCCGATATATGAGTTGTTTGTTGAAGGTGCAAAAGATGGTTTTAAAGTTTCGGTTAATATTATACCGTATCTTGTTGCAATTATGGTAAGCATTTCAATGTTTAGGGCTTCCGGTGCGATTGATTTGTGTGCGAATTTGTTTGGTGATTTGTTTGCTAAATTTAATATTCCGGTTGATGTTTTTCCGTTAATGATTGTGCGTTCTTTATCCGGTTCCGCAGCATTAGGGGTGTTTTCTGATATCGCAAACGGGGCAGGAGCTGAGAGTTTCGCAACAAAATTGGCTGCTGTTATGGTAGGGAGCAGCGAAACGACGTTTTATGTTTTGGCGGTGTATTTTGGTGCGGTTGGCATTTCGAAATTGCGTTACGCGGTTTGGCTTGGTATTTTAGCGGATTTAATAGGTATTGTTGCTGCTGTAATAATATGTAGATTGGTGTTTTTGTAATATAATTTTGGTGGTATGGACATGGATTCAGTTATTATCAGAAGAATGACAAAAGAAGATATTGATGATGTAATAAAAGTCGAAGAAGCGGCTTATGGTCAACATCATTGGTCGAAAGAGTCGTTTTTGGCAGAACTTTCAAACGATTTGGCAAAGTATTTTGTTCTTTGTGATAAGGATGAAAATCTTTGCGCGTATATAGGATGTTGGCAAATATTTGATGAGGCGCATATTACAAATATTGCTGTTTCACCTAATTATAGACGCAGACATTATGCGGAAGCTCTTTTGAAAAAAGTTATTGATGATTGCATACAAAATCTTGTTAAATATTTGACTTTGGAAGTGCGCGTTAGTAATCTTGCCGCAATATCTTTGTATGAAAAATACGGATTTAAATCTTTAGGGACTCGTCGTGCGTATTATCAAGATAATAATGAAGATGCCTTAATAATGTGGACAGAAAATATATTTTACGATAAGTTTAAAGTAATTTATGAAAAAAATATTAAAGCATTAGGGGAAAAAATAATTATAAATGAGTAACGAAAATATTTCTAAAGTAAAAGTTCAAAGAAAGCCAAATGAGGGGATAAAGTTTTGTGTAAGTTCAATTATACTTATGCTTTTTTGTACTTTTTTGTTGATAGTTTCGACTTTTTTGCAGTTTAATGTAACTCATTTTGTACTTCCTGAAGGGTTGTTTTCCGGAGAGAAATTTGTTTTAGCAGATTGTTTATTTTCATACAAATTTATTCCGCAAATCCCCGTTGTACTTTTTGTTGGGGCTTTTTTAGGGCGTAGATACGGTATGGCTGCGGTTGTTTTGTATATTCTCATCGGATTGTTTTTTGCTCCGGTTTTTGCTCTCGGTGGGGGATTAAAATATATTGCACAGTACGGTTTCGGATATATTTTGGCATATATTCCGGCTGTATTTATAGTTGCGTCAATTCTTAAGGATGGTTTTTTAAATAAAAATATCTTAAAAGCAGTTATTTTAAGTGTTTTGGCCATACATTTGATTGGTGTATTGTATATGTTGGTAATTGCATTAATTTTGGGTGAAGGCTTAGGTTTTATGCAAGGTTGGATTGTGGCTCAAAGCGGCATAAAGATTGTTTATGACGTAATATTTAGTTTTTTTGCTATTTTCTTAGCAAAATACGCCCGATTATTGCTTTGGGCGTATTTGTAAGTTTTATATGAGATTTTTTGGATTTCCTTTGTAATTCTTTAGTAATACATCGGCCGGACAAAGGTTTGCAAAATTCAATTCCTTGATGGCTTCGAGATATTTTTCTTCGCCGGTATTGTTTTTGACAAGTGCTGTTTCTGCAATTTTTAGAATTTCTTTTGTAAAATCACCCACTTTATATTTTCCTGCAGTTGTTAAAAGGGCATTTTTAGGGACGGAATATCTTATTTCATCGTATTCAGAATTTGGGATGTCTTTCAATAGCGTTTTTAAGTCATTTTTTGCGGTTTTATCGTACAAAATTCCTTTGTAAATTGCAGGGATTGAGAACATAAGATCTTTGTTGACGCAATCGTGATTTCTTATTTCTATAAAATTTCTCAAACGAACTTCAGGGAAATATAAGTTTGCTTGTAGGTTAAAATCTTCGATAGTTGCGTCGTAGTCTTGATAACCAAGGTATAAATATTCTCCAAAAGTTATTCGGTTGTTGAATTTTATATTTTCTCTTCCTCTTGTAATGAAAATGATGGGTGTTGAAAGAACTTTTTGGATGTATTTTTCGTATGTGAATTCTTCATTAAAATTTTGTGCAAACCCACAACGGTCGTTGTCTGTGTATAGCCAACTCAAAGCTCTAAAAGATTTATATCCGGTTTCAACCCCTCCTCTGATTGGTGAATTGGCATACATTGCAGTCATAAATGGAGACAACTTGTTTGCAAGAGTGAATTTTTCTGCCATGTCTTCTTCTGAGGTAAAGTCGATACAGCATTGGACTCCGGCAGTTTCTCGCATCATTACATCTGATAGAATTCCCCACAGATATTTTGCCATAAGTTTGTATCTGTTTTTTGGCAAAAGATTAATATTGTGATAGGTGGATATAGGAGTTATTCCGTAGTTTAAGAGTTTTATTTTGCTATCTTGTAGGTATTTTTCGAGCATTTTGTCGATTTCGGCAATGCAATTTTCAAGTTGAGAAATTTGTTTTTGCGGTTCAATACTTAACTCAATTTGACAACCGGGTTCCAAAGTTATTGTATTAAAATTTTTCTTTAAACCTAAGACATTACCGTTAGTGTTGTCGGTTATATAATTCCAATTTTCAGCGTGAGCGATTTTGTTTAAGATATTAAGAATTCCGTTGTTGTCGTAGTATTCGGCATTTCTTCCATCATTCAATTTTATAGGGATTCTTTCGTATTCAAGTCCGACTTTAAGTTCATCGGTTTGTTTTTCACCTGACTTGAAAATTTCTTTTAATGTTGCAATGTTAAGATGTTCTTTGATTCTTGTTTCGCTCATTTAAGCCCACTTTCTGTTTATAAATTATAACATCTTTTAAAATATCAGATAAATTTTTACAAACATTTACCTATCTGTGCTATTATAGTGGATGAGATGAATTATTTTGAACGTGCAAAATATTTTAGAACTAAAAAACGCTTAGGCCAAAACTTTTTAATCAATGGCGATGTTATTGCCGATATTATCAAGAAGGCTGATATTCAGCCTGAGGACATCGTTCTTGAAATAGGGCCAGGTGTTGGTTTTGTGACGGAACAATTGGTGAAGCATGCCAAAAAAGTTATTGCCGTTGAATTAGATGAAGAAGCTATAAGAGAATTGAAGAAACTTAATGCTCCTAATTTAGAAATAATCCACAAAGATATTTTAAAAACGGATATATCTTCATTGAGTGATGAAAATATTAAAGTTGTAGCGAATATTCCTTATTATATTACAAGTCCGATTATCGCACATTTGTTGGGTGAAATAGACGATTTGAACAATAAAAATAGGAATAAAATTACTGAAATTATATTAATGGTACAAGAAGAAGTTGCACGTCGTATGGTTGCAGACGAAAACTCTCCGGCAAAACAATACGGTCTGTTGACAATACTTTCTCAGTTTTGGGCGGATGTTGAAATTTTTAGGCTTGTCGGACGTAAATCATTTTTTCCTGCACCAAAAGTTAATTCTGCGTTGGTTAAATTGGTTGTACGAGAAAAACCTTTGTTGGAATTGAGTGACTATTCACACTTCAGAAGGACAATTAAAGCTGCTTTTGCGCAAAGAAGAAAAAATGTCAAGAATTGCCTTTTGTCCGGTGGATTTTTGAAAGAAAATATTCAAAAATCAATGCAGAATTTAGGTTTAGATGAAAATGTGCGAGGAGAGAAGTTGTCTATCGATATGTTGGGCAAACTCTCTGAGGAGCTCTTAAAAAATGCTTAAATGTGTGAAGGTTCAGTGTCCTGCAAAAATAAATTTAAGTCTTAAAGTTACGGCAAAACGCGATGATGGGTTTCATAATATTGATAGCATAATGCAGACAATAGATTTGTTTGATTATTTGACAATA
The DNA here is from genome assembly GCA_045538535.1 of Candidatus Gastranaerophilaceae bacterium. Classification (GTDB taxonomy): domain Bacteria; phylum Cyanobacteriota; class Vampirovibrionia; order Gastranaerophilales; family Gastranaerophilaceae; genus RUG14219. The sequence goes on from JAZSRN010000035.1 coordinate 11,893, forward strand.
GAGGTTGAACCGTTTGAAATGTTTGCTATTGAATTATCAGGCAATAGTACAGAAATACCTTATAACAATAAAAATTTGGTTTATAAGGCGGCTGATTTATTTTTTACGGCATTAAAAGATAAAATTAATCCGCATAAGATAAAAATTAATATAGAAAAAAATATTCCGATAGCTGCTGGTTTGGCCGGTGGTAGTACCGATGCAGCGGGAACATTATATGGTTTGAACAATATTTTTTCACAACCATTGACGAATGAAGAACTGCATAAATTGTGTGCAATGTTAGGTTCGGATTTGAATTTTTGTTTAGAAGGCGGATGCAAAAAAGCTATCGGCAGAGGTGAAATTCTTGAAAATCAAGTGTTTGAAGAGATATCTATATCACTGATAAAGCCGGTTTCTTTAGGGATAAGTGCAAAAGAAGCATATTCAAAATATGCGCAAAAAAACGCTCTTGGATTGAAGAATTTATATTACGCAAATGATTTAGAATGGGCATTGATAGATCATTACCCTGAATTACAAGCAATAAAATCTATGTATCCAAATTCGATTATGTCCGGTTCGGGTTCGACATATTTTTGTGCAAATTCTTATGTTACACCGCAAAAAGGATATTGGGTTACAAACAATTTAAAAACAATACCTTATGGGGTAAAAATTGTTAATTAAGTTAATTTTCGATTAGTTCATAAAGGGTTGGCGCCTCTTGAACGCTGACGTTGTTGTTAGGAATGCGTTTGATTTTTGCGCTAACTGTTCGGTTTGCATATTCAATTGTTATGATGTCACCTTCGTTTAGTTGTTTTGCGGGTTTTGCGGGTCGATTATTAACCAAAACCCTACCCATATCAGAAACTTCATTTGCGACTGTTCTGCGTTTAATTAATCTTGAAACTTTTAAAAATTTATCTAATCTCATATTTACATTTTACCATATAATAAAATTTATGGTACAATTACGTTATGAAAAATTTGTTTAGATTATTTTTGATTTTAATTTTGTCTTTCAGCGTGAATATTTGTACGTATGCAAGTGTTGTGCGTTTTGCTCAAGTAACGGATGCACATTACGCTGAAGGTAATTCTTATAGATATGATGTTTTAAAATCGGTTGTCGAAGATTTGAACAATCAATCTGATTTATCCTTTGTAGTATTTACCGGCGATAATATTGATAATCCTAAAGAAAAAGATTTAATCGGGTTTATGCAAATTGTTAAAAAATTGAATAAACCTTATTATGTAGTAATCGGTAATCATGATGTATTTAAGGGTAACGGACTTTCAAAACTTCGATATATGGAAGTTGTTAATGAAAATTCGTTGTGGCCAAAACCTTCAAAACCCAATTATGTGTTTAAGAAAAATGGTTTTGTTTTTATCGTTGTTGACGGCGCAAAAGAGGTTGTTCCAGGGTCAAACGGATATTACAAAGCAGAGACTCTTCAATGGTTAGAACAACAGTTAATCAAATATAGTAACAAATCGGTGGTAATTTTACAGCATTTTCCGATTGTAGAGCCTCAGCCTCAAAGAAGTCATTCAACATATAAAGCTCAAGAATATTTGCAGATGTTGGATAAATACGATAATGTAAAAGCAATTGTGGCCGGGCATTACCATGTAAATGGAGAAAAAATGCTTAACGGCGTTTACCATGTTTCTTCTCCAACAATTTTAAATGAACCGAACGCGTATAAAATCATTGAAATTGTTGAAACAAAAGGTTTTTCTCCGATGATTTATACCAGATTACGTGAATTTCCGCTAAGAGAGTACGCCCAAAAATAGCGTAGTAATATCGTCGGATTTTAAAAAGTTTTTTTCCATGCTAAACTAATTTCAGAAAATAATTGAGGTAGTTTAGATGAAAATTGCACTTATAAATCACGGTTGTCCAAAAAATTTAGTTGATAGTGAATTGATGTTAGGATTGTTGGCTGAAAGAGGTTTTGAAATAACTCTTGATGATAGCGTTGCTGATATTGTTATTATAAATACTTGTTCTTTCATAAATGATGCGGAAAAAGAGTCGGTTCAATCAATTTTGCAAATGGTTAATCAAGGTAAAAAAGTTATTGTAACCGGTTGTTTGCCACAAAAGCATAAAGAAGAATTAAAAGATGCCATACCGGAAATTTCAGCGATGGTTGGGACATCGGATATTAAAGATATTGTTGAAGTAGTTCAAACGGTTGCAAATAAAAAAACTGAAGAATATATTTCTAAGATTTCAGAAAGACCGGAATTTATTTATCCTGAAAATGTTGAACGTCAACAGATTACAATGGGTTCAAGTTCGTATCTAAAAATTGCAGACGGGTGTAATTATCATTGCGGGTATTGTATAATTCCTCAATTGCGTGGAGAATATCACTCTCGTCCGATTGAAAATATTGTGGAAGAAGCTCAAAAAATGGCTGACAAAGGAGTTTCTGAAATTATACTTATTGCACAAGATACAACAAGTTACGGTATTGATTTGTACGGGAAGCAGATGTTAGCTCAACTTTTACGAGAGCTAAACAAGATTGAAAATCTTTCTTGGATTAGGATTATGTATGCTTATCCGTCACAAGTTTCCGATGAATTGTTGTCTGCAATGGCTGAGTTGGATAAGGTCGTAAAATATATTGATTTGCCTTTGCAACACTATGATTCGGATGTTCTGAAAGCAATGAGAAGACCTACGTTTGATTATATGGATTTGGTAAACAAAATTCGAGATAAAGTTCCAAATGTTGCAATTCGAACGGCGTTTATCGTTGGCTATCCGGGTGAAACCGAGGCGCAATTTGAAAAGTTGTATGATTTTGTTAAACGTGCGCGATTTGATAGAATGGGAGTTTTTCAATATTCTAAAGAAAAAAATACGGCGTCTTATCACATGTCTGATCATGTTAGCGCAAAACTTAAAAAGGAACGTTATAACAAGTTAATGGCGCTTCAGCAAGAAATTTCAACTGAAATCAATCAAGCGTATATAGGAAAAACAATATCTTGTATCGTTGAAGGATTCACTGATGATGGGGTTGTCATTATGCGTTCGCAGCACGATGCGCCTGAAATTGACGGAGTGGTTTATGCACGCTCAAATGAACCGGTTGTTCCGGGAGATATTGAAAATGTTTTGATTGAAAAATCAGATGAATATGATTTGTTCGGGCGTATAGTTTAAGGCTTTGTTTGTAATATTTTTTTTTCTTGTTATAATTGAGTTATGAAAGATATGTTAGACAAAATTATACAAATAGAAAAGAAATATTTAGAACTGGGCGAAACACTTTCGGACCCGGCTGTTATTCAAGATTATAACAAATTTCGTGACCTTTCCAAACAAAGAAAGTCAATGGAGGAAACCGTTGAGCTTTATTATGAGTGGAAAAACGTTACGCAAGCCATTGAAGATGCAAAGGAAATGATTAAGTCTGAATCCGATGAGGAAATGAAAGCTTTTTTAAAGGCTGAATTGGAAGAAAATGAAGCTAAAATCCCGTCGTATGAAGAAAGAATGAAGGTTCTTCTTTTGCCTCGTGACCCTATGGATGACAAAGATATTATGTTGGAAATTCGTGGCGGTGCCGGTGGCGATGAAGCCAATATTTTTGCCGGTGATTTGGCAAGAATGTATATGCGTTATGCTGATAAACAAGGTTGGCAAACTCAGATTTTGAGCAAAACCGAGTGTGAAGCCGGCGGATTTTCGGAAATTATTATTTCTATGAAAGGTGACAGTATTTATTCAAGATTGAAATATGAGTCAGGTGTTCATAGAGTACAAAGGGTTCCTGCGACTGAATCTCAAGGTCGGGTGCATACTTCTACTGCAACCGTTGCGGTTATGCCGGAAGTTGATGACGTAGAAGTGGAAATAAGACCCGAAGATATCGAAATGTCAACTGCGCGCTCAGGTGGTGCGGGTGGACAGAACGTAAACAAAGTTGAAACTGCAGCACGTCTATTCCACAAACCTACGGGAATAATGATTTTCTGTACTGAAGAACGTTCGCAATTGCAAAACAAAGAGCGTGCAATGCAAATTTTGAAAGCTAAATTGTATGATTTAGAAGTTCAAAAACAGATGCAAGAAATTACAGACCTTCGTCGTTCGCAAGTTGGTACCGGTGATAGAAGTGAACGTATAAGAACTTATAACTTTCCGCAAGGCCGTTTAACCGACCATAGAATCGGACAAAATTTGAATGTATGGACGGTTATTGATGGCGATATGGATGATGTTATCAATCTCTTGGTTGAATATGACCAAAAACTTAAGTTGGAAAAATTGGCAGAAACAAACTAGGAGTTTTTGATGGCAGACAGAAAATGTATCGGGTGCGGAGAAATTAAAAATCGAGATAATTTGATAAGAATTACTAAAAATTTCGCAACCGGTGAAGTTTCTGTAAATAATGACCCTAAAAAATTTGGCAGATCTGTATATCTCTGCTATAATAAAACTTGTATAGAAAGTGCTTTTAAAAAAAATAAAATTGATAAGGTTTTAAAAAGCCCTATACCTGAAGAACTGAAAGGAAAATTGATAAATGAGTTTTGAAACAATAAGAATAAATGAACTGGCAAAAGAACTTGGGCTTTCCAATAAAGAAATGTTGGAAAAGTGTACTCAATTATCAATTACCGGCAAAACACACGCAAGTACGGTTACTTTTGACCAAGCAAGTAAAATTAGAGATTTTGTAAAAAATGGTTCTCAAGTTGCGGTTAAAAAACCAAAGGCTTTTGTTGTAAAGAAAGCTAAAATAACTCAAGATGGTGTTATTGAAAAAGCAACTCCGATACAAAAAGAAGAGCCTAAAGTTGTTGAGAAAAGTGAAAGCAAACCAGAAGTTCCAACGCCAACGGTTGAAAGACCAAAGGTCGAAATCGTTAAATCTCAACCGATAAATCGTTTGGAAATAGTTAGACGTGCGCCTAAAAAGCCGGTTCAAACGCAAAATGCAGACGGTGAAAAAAAACCGGTACGTAATGAAGGTAAATTTAATAAACAACAAGGTGACAGACCTCAAAGGCCACCACGTGAAGGCGGTGAAAAAGGCGGACGCTCTAATAGTGCGGACAAAGCCCAAAGACCGGCGCGCCAAGATAATGATAAAAAACCTATTCAAAGGCATATTATTTCGCAAGATATTTATGAGAATAAACCATCTTCTCGTAAACGTAGTGACAACAAACGTAAAGATAAAGATTTTGCTAAAAACAAAAAAGAAGAACAAGAAAGAATTTCTTTAGAAAAAGCCGCTGCGCAAAAACATAAAAAACACGTTCAAAAAGAAGAAGTTGTTGAAAAAGTTACTCAAGTTGTTGTTAATCAACCGATGACAATTAGTGAGTTGTCTGATAAAATCCAAAAAACTCCGGCCGAAATCGTTAAGTTCCTTATGCTTAACGGCATTATGGCGACAGTAAATCAATTAATTGATGTTGAGACTATTAAAAAGATTTGTGCGGAATTTGAATTAGAAGTTTTGGAAGAGGATTTGGAAGCTTTTATGGAAGAAGAGCTTGAAAAAGAAGAAAAAGCAAGAATTCTTTCTGAAACCGATAAAAAACTTTTGAAACGTCGTGCACCGGTAGTTAGTATTATGGGTCACGTTGACCACGGTAAAACAACGTTGTTAGATAGTATTCGTGCATCAAAACACAAAATTGTTTCTACTGAAGTTGGTGGAATTACACAGTCTATCGGTGCGTATACTGTATTTTTGGATAAAAAACAAGAAAAGAAAATTGTATTTGTTGATACTCCGGGGCACGAAGCGTTCACTGAGATGAGAGCGCGTGGTGCAAAGGCGACAGATATTGCTATTCTTGTTGTTGCTGCTGATGATGGTATAATGCCGCAAACTATTGAGGCAATCAACCATGCTAAAGCTGCCGAAGTTCCGATAATTGTTGCTGTAAACAAAATTGATAAGCCTAGTGCAAATCCGGATAGAATTCTTCAACAATTGACTGAGCATGGACTTGTTCCTGAGGCTTGGGGCGGTGATACTATTGCCGTAAATGTTTCAGCGTTGCAAGGTTTAGGGATTGACGAACTTTTGGAATATATTTTGCTCGTTGCAGAGGTACAAGATTTGAAAGCAAATCCGAAAGCTGAAGCTTCCGGTGTTGTAATTGAGGCAAATTTGGATAAGGGTAAAGGTCCTGTTGCGACATTACTTGTTCAAAACGGAACATTAAGAGTCGGAAATTGTATCGTTGTCGGTACTGCTTGCGGCAGAGTTAGAGCATTGCTTTCTGATGGTGGTGAAAGACTGCAAAAAGCAGAACCTTCTACTCCGGTAGAAATTTTAGGTTTGACCGAAGTTCCTCAAGCCGGCGATTATTTTGAAGTTGTTCAAAATGAAAAAGAAATGAAATCTATTATCGAAAAACGTAAAGAAAAAGAACGTGATAAACGATTAGAGGCAATGTTGCCGGCACATATCAGACGTGATGCTGTTGGTTCTGATGAAGATATTCCTCAATTGAATTTAATTATCAAAGCTAATACGCATGGTTCGGCTGAGGCGGTTGCACAAGCGATTGCTGGCGTTGAATCAAAAGAAATTACAACAAAAATTATCCACGTTGGTGTTGGTGATATTTCTGAGGCCGATGTAATGCTTGCTTCTGCATCAGGTGCGATAATTTTAGGTTTTACAGTAAAAGAAGATAACAAAGCTTTGATTGCTGCGGAAAAAGAAAAAGTTACAATTAAAAAATATGATATTATTTATCAAATTCTTGAAGATATTGAAAAAACTATGTTGTCACTTCTTGAACCGGAAATTAAAGAAGTTGAACTTGGTAAAGCCGAAATTCGTCAAGTGTTTACAATTGGTAAGACTACAAAAATTGCCGGTTGTTATGTTCTTGAAGGTAAAATCGTTCGTGCTAAGAATGCGGTTCTTATTCGTGACGGCAAAGAAATTTTCAGAGGTGCAATTGATCAATTGAAGAGATTTAAAGATGATGTCAAAGAGGTTGCCCAAGGTTTTGAATGTGGTATTTCTTTTGCGAAATGGAACGATATTCAAGAAGGTGATATAATCGAAGTTTCAACAACGGAAGAAGTTGAACGTGTAAGTCTTTAATTATCTAAACTAGTAAAAAAATCCAACGGTTGTTTTTAATCGTTGGATTTTTTGTCACAAAAAAAGAGACTGAAAAATTTTCAATCTCTTTTTTAATTTGAACTTTGTGCTAATTAGCCTTTTACTTGGCTCATTACTTCTTCAGCAAAGTTTTCGCTACGTTTTTCAAGACCTTCACCAAGGTTGTATCTTGTGAAAGATTTAATAGCGAATTTACCTTCAATCAATTGTGCAATTGTTTGGTCAGGGTTTTTAACAAAGCCTTGTTCTAACAAGCATCTGCTTGCCATAAGTTTGTTAATACGACCTTCAACGATTTTTGCTCTGATTTGTTCAGGTTTGCTTTGCAAATCTTCTTTACCCATTTCAATTCTTGTTTCTTCTTCGATTACAGAAGTAGGGATGTCTGCTCTTGAAACGAATTCTGGAGCGCAAGATGCGATGTGTAAGCAAACATCTTTAGCTACAACATCGTCTTTTGCGTCAGTTGACAAAAGAACACCGATTTTGCCGTTGTGGATGTAAGAAGCTACGTTGCCTTCATAACGAACAAATCTTCTAACTGTAATTTTTTCTCCGATTGAAGCGATTTTTTCTTTGATAACGTCTTCAACTACTTTGCCACATTTAGGGCAAGTTGAAGCAAGCAATTCTTCAACTGTTGAGAAAGTTGATTTAGCAACAACTTCTGCCAAATCTGAAACTAAAGCTTTGAATTCTTCGTTTTTAGCAACGAAGTCAGTTTCACAGTTTACTTCAATCAATGCGCCAACTGTGTTATCAACATAAGAACCTACAAGACCTTCAGCAGCGATTCTACCCATTTTTTTATCAGCAGAAGCGATACCTTTTTGTCTCAAGAATTCCATAGCTTTTTCCATATCACCGCCAACTTCAACTAGTGCTTTTTTAGCATCCATCATGCCTGCACCTGTTTTATCACGAAGTTCTTTTACCATTTGAGCTGTAATAGTCATTTAATTCTCTCCTTTATCTTTGACGAGTGATGAAAGACGTTAAGTTGTACTCAACGTCTTATCACTATGACGTCTTATTTGTTATTTACAATTATTCTGCAACAACTTCTGCAACACCGGCATCTTCAGCTTTGATTTCTTGGATTTTACCTTTTGTTGCGTTGTTTTCTCTCAATTGTTTGCCTTCCAAAACTGCGTCAGCAAGTTTAGAAGTAATCAATTTGATAGAACGGATAGCATCATCGTTACCAGGGATGATATAGTTGATTCCATCCGGATCAGCATTTGTATCAGCCAAACAAATAACCGGAATGTTTAATTTGTTTGCTTCTTGGATAGCAATCAATTCTTTCTTTTGGTCTACGATGAAAATTAAATCAGGTAAACCTCTCATATCCTTGATACCACCTAAAGTTTTGCTTAATTTAGCAAGTTGTCTGTTAAATTGAGCTTGTTCTTTTTTAGGTAATTTGTCAAGATGACCGGCAGAAATGAATTCTTCCATTTCGCGAAGTTTGTTAACACGAGCTCTGATAGTTTCAAAGTTTGTCATCATACCACCTAACCATCTTCTGTTGATGTAGTATGCACCTGATCTTTGAGCTTCTTCAGCTACAACTTCAGCGGCTTGTTTTTTTGTTCCTACAAACAAAACGTTTTTGCCATGTGCTGCATAGTCTCTAACAACTTCGTATGCTTTATCTAACAAATCAGTTGTTTTTCTCAAATCTAAAACATAGATACCGTTTCTTGCGCCGTAAATATACGGTTTCATTTTTGGGTTCCATCTTTGTGTTTGGTGTCCGAAGTGTACACCTGCTTCTAAAAGTTCAATCATTGAAGCTACTGCCATTGGCTTTTCTCCTTTTTTATGTATTGTACTACGGGCCAAAAAGTTTCATCGTGCAATCAATTATTGCTAAAGCTAGTATAAACATCTTTATAAATATTCTGCTAACTTCCGACTAGGGCAAACCTATCAAACATAATCAGCCACATTTATTTTACTACAAACATGTTATTTGACAAAACCTGTGTAAATTTTGTAACGAATTAATCTGGATTCAGGTTACTAAAAAACAACCAAGTTGTGGTTGTTTTTGTTCGGTTTATTTAATGTCTGCCATAATTAAATATTTTGTCTGTAGATTTTTTTGCAATGATTTTCTATTTGAGGGGTATCAATTTCAAACACATGAACTCTTGCAGGACCTAAATCAACTGCCAATTTTCCGTTTTTAGCTTGCAAAATACTTTCTTTTCCGTAAGAAGGAAGCAAGTTATTCAAATCTTGAGTTTCTTTCAAGGTTGGCACGTTAATTGTGCAAGCAATTGGTCGATTGACATTTTTGTTGGCTACAACCAATAGGGTTTTGCCGTTTAGGTGGCGTGCGTACGTTATTACTTGGTCGGCAGTATCGCCTTCTTTATTAAGAGGGATGAAAGTTCCTTTGTTTATGATATCGGCATATTTGTCTTTTAATTCCAATGCTTTGGTCATAAAGTCTCCGATTTCCGGATTGGAACCACCCGGTTTTCTTGATTTGTTAAATATGTCTAATCTTCCGCGGTGAACGGTCATAATGTTTGTATCAGTATCAGTTTCAGGACTATATTGTTCTTCATAAGGATATAGATAATAGTCACCTGATTGATAACCATCAACGATATATGGATTCATCATTGGTAAGGTTGCTTGTAGTCCCATTGTCATATTGCAATAATCTACACCACCATGGAACATAGGAGAAATGTCATCGTGTGTTGCAAATGAACCAATTAAAGCTTTGCCTTTTGGTAAATTGTAAGACATTCTTAAATTGTCTTTTACATAATCAATAAATTCTGTTGCGGTTGGCCATTCGTGGAAAATATGATATTGGCCGTAAATCATATCAAATCCGGCCCGAAGAGAATCTTCCGGTCTGTCATAAGGCATATTTGCTTGAGGAGAAGCGTCTTCGTAGGTATATGTTTCGGCCAACCAACCAAATTCAGGGTCGCGCATTCTAGAATATGGAATAATTACGTCCCAAAACTCTACCGGTTTTGCTCTGGCAACATCGGCTCTGATGCCGTCGATACCTAACTCTATACACATATCAACATATTCTTTGTGCAATTCTAACAATGCAGGATTTAGAGTTCTTTTGCCTTCATCTTCCCAAGGTTGAAACATTCTGATATCGTTCCAGCCTTGTGGTGTTTTGGCAAGTCCGTCTCTCTCCATTGCCATCAAATCAGGTCTATCTAAAAATAGTTGATATGAAGCGCAACTTGGTAAATCCAACATAACTTTGATATCGCGTTTATGACATTCATCAATAAACGCTTTGAATTGCTCTTTCGGTGTTCTTGGGTCTTTAGGGTCTATTAATTTTGGATCAATGCTCAACAAATCTTTTGGAGAATACACTGAACCTCCGGTACCCATTGCTTTTAGCTTGCCCGGTTCATGTATAGGTAAAATGTGAAGTGTATTAAAACCTGCAGCTTTAACTTCATCAAGTCTGTATATTGCATTTAAAAATGTTCCGATTTGTTCTTCACCGTCAATGTATTCGTTTCCGTTCAAATCTCGAGCATTAAAGGTTCTTGGTATTATCGCAAGGATTTTGGCTTCGTTGTTTGTAAATAGGGAACGAAGATTGTTTTTGTAATTAATAGGATGTTCGGGTTTGTTTACGGCTATGGAATTTACATTTGCTAAATTCTGTAGATAAGCCCCGATTAAAGCTGACCCCGCAGCTTCTGTATTTCCGAATTTCGGTGTGGTTACTTTTTTTTCAGTAACGGGCATTTGATTTTGAATAATATTCGCTTTTGTTATTAATAAATTCGTTGAATTAATCATTATTATGCCCCTTTACTTTCTGATTTAATGTTATTAGCTTGAGGATATTTGATTTTGCCGAAAAAGAATTGCGAACCTATAGTAACGGCTAGTAATCCCGCACCGAAACCTCCGAACATTTTGAGCCATTTTTTGGTGTTATAGGTTTGTTTACCTATTTTGTAGAACAATTCATCCGGAGCAATACCGGTTAATAAAAATCTGGTTTTGCTTGTCGAACCTTTTGATGTGGATGGCATGTGGAACGGTTTTGCAAAATAAGAATCGCCACCGACTTCAGAATACATTCTGTGTCTGTAGTTGTCCATTGCGTCACTTAAATTCTTTCCTTGAAGCAACTTTCTTGTTTCTGGGTGAATGTCTTCTCCAAACATCACATCCATAACTTTTTGGAAGAAGGTACAATCTTGAGGAATGTCAACTCTTTGTGCTGGCGGTAAACCGTATTTTCGAATCATTTTACCATTTTTAATTTCAACATTAGAACAATCGCTCAAATTAGGATTTGGATTGCGCGGGTGATAGAATTTTACTGCAAAATCAGAAGAGTGGCCTTGTGTCATTATTCTTTGGCATAATTCAACAACTTCTTCTTTTATTTCACGAGGGATTGCCGGATTAGTTAAAATTCCGGTTCCGTCTTGGGTTGCAATTCTACGGTACATATCTAATGTGCTAATAAGTCTAAAGAATGAACTTTTTACGCCTAATAATCTGTTATTAACAAAGTTTTTCTGGATTTCTTTTAGGCAAGATGGAAGTTGTGTTTCGATACCATCTTTGAAATATACCCCATTGAGTGTACGTGCAAGATTTTCCATCGGATTGCCGTTAAGATTAGCAAAAGAATTCGCAAATTTTGCAAATACTGTGTCGACTTTCTCGCTGTAAAGTTTATCAATGTTAATATCTGTATCAAGTTTGGCGACAGCATCAATTATTTTTTGCATTGTTGATTGATATAATTCTTTGTTGCCGGCGATTTGTTCAATTTTACCTTGAATTAATTTTGCCATTAGCTCGCGGTCAAATCTTGCCTTTTCTAATTCTTTTCCGGTTATGCCAAGTGTATTCAGTAGCGATTCAGATGCTTTGTTCCAGTTATATGCGATGTTTGTTTCTGGTGCTGATGCAACTTTTAGAAAAGCATATTCATCTAATACTGCAGTTTGAGCTTTGAAGTCTGTCAAGATATTGGCGATATTTCTTAAATAAGCTTGAGTATCGTGATTTAAAATGTTAGTGCTTCCGTGTGCAAAAGTTTGCTTAAACGGATTTATATCTTTGCTTTTAGAAACTAAAATTCCGCGGATATCTGCAATTTCATCTGCATCAATAGCGCTGGCACCTTCCGGCAGATTTCTGTTATATTCTGCAATTTTAGCTTTTATAGGTTCAAAAAGTTTGGATATTAATTCTTTTTGTTTATCCGAATTTCCGATTGAATCTATGAGATTGTTATTTTTCATGTAATCTAAAAACTCTGTTTCAGTCGGAGTAATCATGTTTGCAATTTCTTCGGAATAATCTTCGCTCATCAATACTTTAACAATGTTTTTGTTTAATTCTGCAGCGGAAGTGTTTATAAACGTAAAATCATCTTTAATCAAAATTTTGCGCAAGTCTGTTTCAATAGCTTTTGATGTAATAGGATCAAGGCCTTCTGATAACGCGGAGGTAATTTTTTGAAGCATTTTTTCATCAATTATTGCATCTTTATTCGCTTCCAAAACCCTATTAAGGCCATCAATAGTTTCATTAGATTGATATTTTGCTGCGTTTTTGTCAAAATTTGTAAGTAAAGATTTTGCATTTTTATTTTTTATGCTGTTTTGCCAATCAAGTATTGGTTTTGACAAAGCCATTGACATTAAACTACCCATTACAGGAGTTGCGAAACCGGCAGTAAGCATCCACAAAGTATTGCTTTGAACTGCAATTTTTTTCATTTTTTCTTGGATAACATCTCTTCGATTGTTGATGTTGCGAGGGACACCTAATCTGTCGCCGATTTTGTTGATTTCTTTATCTGAATATAGTGACCAAGGTACGAATTGCGGGTCTTGATAGAAAGGTTTTTTTCTTCCGAAACTGTCTTCGTATTGTTGGTGAACATTTACTCCGTGAATAAGTTTTGCAGGGAGTTGGATTGCTAATTTTGGCCACAATGCCATTGATGCTAAGAATGAACCTAATCCGACAAATTCCATTAATTTTGTTTGTGCAGTATTTCTTTTTGTGAAAAGATAACTTGCAATGGCTAATCCGCCGATTTTTAGTCCTAAATCATTTAATTTGCCGAGTTCGTGGTCATTTGCGGAACCATCAAGACCGTGTTTTAGCGCTTTTGCACTATAAATTGTGTCTTTGACAAAAATTGCTGGTGCATCAAAAAGCCCTGTACGTACAAGTTTTCCTTTTGATTTGAGCGGTTTAATAAATGTTCTGTTATTTAATTGTTCTTGGATGCTAAAATTCGGTACGGTTTTCTTTTCGGGTTGTTTAGTTTGCGCAGTTCCCGAATTCATTGGTGTTGATGTTATGTAATTTTGAATTAAATTTGTCTTCATCTAGTTCACCACATATTTTTCCGAATTGTTAATTACATCCGCAGCATCAAGTTTTGATGGTTTATCAGAAGTTGTAACTACGTTCAACACTCCGATAATAGAAGATAATGCCGCTGCAGCAAGTAGTGCTTTACCTGTATATTTGCTGATTTTTGACTCTGCAGTACCTTTGAAGAAATCTTGCCAACTTTCTTTTGCTGCAATTTTGATATGGTCAAGAGTTCTCATAAATTCTTCTTTTTTCCAGAATTTCATTGTTCCACCGTCAAATGCGGTTTCCCAAGGTTTTTGGAATGCATAAGCAACCCCGCAAGCGGCCCATAGATATTGTGAAATATTTTTTGCCGTTGAAGTTTTTGTTACGATATCTCTTATTAGAGGTTTAACTTCTTGATCAGAATCTTTTAAATCGCTACCGATACCTAGCCTTTTTGCCACTTTGTCGTAATATTTATTTCGTTTTTCGCCTTTAGCTTCATCACCGTATAACAAATCCCAACGCGGGAATTCAACACTTTCAAAAACTTTATGATATTCGATACTGGTAATATCTGTGTCATTAATATCATCAGGCAACTCGTATATTACTTTTGCGTAAGGAACATTTACGTCAACACCGGTAAGCCAGTGTACGGGTTTTGTAACTAATGGTTTTGATAATTCTTTCATAATGCCGTAAAACAATACGCCTAATGCGAATTTTGTACCTAATTTAGAGGCACGAGATTTTGAAAATTGGTCAAAATGCTTGTTTGCAGCATTAAATGCGGCCATAAGCATGCCACTTCCCACCAAATATGGAACAGTTCCCATAGTTAAAAATTCGTAAAAGTTGGCATTTTTGTTGCCAGTAAGCCCTTTCGCCGGATACAGAGTGAATGCGTTTGAAAATTTGTCAATCCCTATTCGTGTTTTGGTTAAAAAATTGTTTTTAAGAAGTGTGTCATGACTATACTTCAGTTTAGGTTGCCCTTGCTGATTGTCGTTTGACGTGAAATTTGTATTAAGTTTATTTGTTACCGGTAATATCATTGTCACTCCACACACTCAAGTCCCATGTTCAAAGGGCTGTAAAGATTTTTTTTTGATAATTATATTGGTTTTATTTTACATTTATTTACATATTGGTTATGCGTAGATACTGAAAAATATTAGTGTTGCCAATCCGACAATTACGCAATAATACCCGAAAATTTTTAATGAAAATTTGGCCAAAAATTTGAGAAAATATTTTATACACAAATATCCTACAACACCTGATACAATTGTTCCCGTAACAATTGCAGACCAATTATAAGTGAGGGCTTCGGAAATATCAATTTTGATGAAAGGATATACCATTGAGGCACCCAAAATAATCGGGATACTTAACAAGAACGAATATCTTGCGGCTGTAGTTCTATCTAAACCTGAAAAAAGACCTGTTGCAATTGTCCAACCGGACCTTGAGAAGCCGGGCAGTACAGCCAAGCCTTGCGCAATAGCTATTAAAACTGAATTTTTAAGCGTAATTTCATTTTTTGCATTTTTCAATCGTTTGTTCATATATTCACTAAAGAACAAAACAATTCCTGTTATAACAAGTAACCCTCCTACTATTGCCGGTGAGTATACAAGTTGTTCGGCAATGTTTTGCATCGGTAAAGCCATTATTATTGTAATTAGTGTGCCTAAAATAATATAAATTCCGATTTTTGCATCTGTATTTGTAAGTGACTTTGTTTTATAAGCATTTATAAGAGCTTTACATATTTGAAAAATATCTTTTCTAAAAAAAATAAGTACAGCGATTAAAGTTCCTAAATGAAGCATTATGTCAAGAAAAACTTCTTGATTAGATTCTTGAGCGATTTCAATGCCTTTTATAACTTTGTAAAAATTTGACGTAAAAACCAAATGTCCAGAGCTTGAAATAGGTAAAAATTCACTCAAGCCTTGTACTATCCCCATTAATATTGCTTGTACCAAATTCATTTGTTCACCTTAATTAACTGATATTTTAAAACTAGTCTTCTTCATAATAGCTTGCGCAAGATGTTTGAGTTTCCCATACAGAAACTTTGTTTAATTGCACGACTCTTTCTTTCAATTTGTAATAGATGAAGCGGGCAATCATTTCACTTGAAGGACTTTCGCCTTTAAAATCGGCAATTTCGTTAACATCTTTATGGTCAAGCAAATCAAGCACGCTATTTAATTCTTTTTTTAGAACTTTGTAATCAATCAAAATGTTGCTTTTGTCAAGTTCTTCACCTTTAACAAAAACTTCTACCATCCAATTATGACCGTGTTGGTTTTCGCATTCACCTTCATAATTTAAAAGGTGGTGTGCAGCAGAAAAAAATGCTTGAGTTTTTATTTCGTACATATATTTACCTCTCTAAAAATATTTTATTTACTGTCTGTTTCTGATACTGTGCGTTCTTTTTTTATTCCTTGTGCGTCCAAAATAAAATCGCAAAGCTCGCGAACTGCACCCCGTCCGCCATTTTTGGTTGAGATGAAATGGCAGATTTCTTTTACTTCATCTACTGCATCATTAGGGCAACAAGCAAGTCCTACTTTTTCTAGGATGCACATATCCGGAAGATCGTCTCCCATATATGCAACATTTTCAAATGTGCAATTATATTTTGATAAGATTTCTTCCAAGGCAGGAAGTTTATATTTTTGCCCTTGATAAATTTCTTTGATTTTAAGATTTTGGGCGCGGTGTTGAACTGTTCCGTTGTTTCTTGCCGTAATAATTGCAGTTACAAAGTCGGAATTGTTCATCCGGACAATTCCGTGTCCGTCTTTAACGTTAAAAGTTTTGTATTCAACTCCGTTTTCGTCATAAGTAACACTTCCGTCGGTCATTACTCCGTCGACGTCAAATGCGAGAATTTTTATTTTTTTAGCTCGTTCTTTTAATTCCATCTTATGCAACTCCGGCCTTTAATAAGTCGTGAATATGAATAACCCCGATTGGTTTATCGGTTGAATCAACAACGGCAAGTGCTGTAATAGAATATTTTTCCATTAAATTTAAAGCGCTTGCGCCGTAATCGTTTTCGGAAATTCTTTTTGGATTAATGGTCATTACGTCTTTTACGGTTAAATTGTCGACGTTTTGATATTTGATTAGCGTTCTTCTAATATCTCCATCGGTTAATACGCCGCTTAATTCACCCGAAGAGGAAATTATCATTGCCATACCGAGTTTGTATGCTGAAATTATTTCGATAACGTCTTTGAAATTTGTATCTTCTGAGGTTATAGGCAATTTATCACCTGTTAACATCAAATCTTTTACTTTGTATAAGAATCCTTTGCCTAAAGCGCCCCCCGGATGGAATACTAGAAAATCTTCTGCGGTGAAGCCTCGTTTTTCAAGCAAACAAACTGCCAAGGCGTCACCCATTGCAAGTGTTGCGGTAGTGCTTGCGGTTGGAGCTTTGCCTAGCGGACAAGCCTCTTTTTCAACGGAAATATCAAGAACGACATCGCTTGCATTTGCTAATGTAGAATTCATTTTGCCGGTCATTCCAATCATTTTTACCCCAAAACGTTTGATAAGTGGCAATAAATTCATCAGCTCTTGGGTTTCTCCGCTGTTGGAAATTGCAACAATTACGTCATCACGCGTAATAATTCCGCTGTCGCCATGTGTACTTTCAGCGGGGTGTAAAAAATATGATGGAGTTCCCGTTGAAGATAATGTTGCGGCAATTTTTTTGCCGATTAGGCCGGATTTGCCCATTCCCGTTATTATGACGCGCCCTTTGCAATTGTACATGAGTTCAATTGCATCGTCAAAGTTTTGGCCGATTGTATCTTTAAGTTTTAATATAGAATTTGCCTCAATATCAAAAACTTGTTTTGCAAGTTCAATAATTTTGCTTGATGTCATACACATATTTCCCATTCTTTATCCCTCAAGTCTTTTTATATCTGAATTATACTCCAAAAATATTTACAATAGTGCGATTGTGAACATTTTTATCTGTAGTTTGTGAATTGTAAAGGATAATCGTATTTTTCTTCGTTTTTTCTAAGGAGTTGGATAGTTTCTTGCAATACATCTTTATCCTTGCCCGAAACGCGCACTTGATCACCTTGTATTGATGCTTGAACTTTCAATTTGGATTCTTTTATATCAGCGGTAATTTTTTTTGCAAGTTCTTGAGTCAAACCTTTTTTGAGTTTAATTTCTCTTTTTACTTTGCCGCCAAGTGCATTTTCGATTTGTTGTGGGTCTAAAATTCTGATACTTAAACCTCTCTTAACTAATTTTGATTGCAAAATATCATAAATATTCCTCAATTTCATATCATCGCTTGTTGTGATAGTAATTGATTTGTCCGCTTCTAATTCGATTTCTGAGCCCGAATCTTTTAGGTCAAAACGTGAAGAAACTTCTCTCTTAACTTGGTCAACCGCATTAACTAATTCTTGTTTGTCAAATTCGGATACGATATCAAAACTGCATTCTTTTGCCATATTTCCCCCTAATCACTTTTTGTATTTAACCGTATTTATAATAACATAAAAATGCGGGATTTGCACAACAAATCCCGCGATATATTAATAGGGGGTAATTATACACATTCACTTTTTAAAATAAATTTTTTGCCCAATTAACAACTTTATTCCATTGGTTGGAACAGAATTTACCGATACCGCCTGCATTTTTTATTGATTTACGTAGAGGCGGGATAAATCCTAATAGCACACATCCGCCAAATACCAAAAGGGCTTTTTTAAGTAATGATAAATCTTTTTTATCTTGTTCGTCTTGCCTTTTTAGAAATTCGTCAGATTCTGCCTGAGATTTCATTTTTGTCCCGTTCAAATAAGTGGTTCTTTGGATGGCTGGCATTCCCATTCCCATTCCGTAGCCCATTCCCATCATCGGGTATGACATCATTCCAAATGAAGAACTTGCTAAATCTTGATGCATTAAAGGGGTATATGCGTTTTCACCAATACCGGTCATAACCGTACTCCAAAATTTTTAAACCTAACCTTACATGTATATAAAGTTTTTTTCTATAAAATTATTGACATTTTGTTAAGAAATGTAAAACGGCAGCCGATTTATAATCGACTGCCGTCATAAAGTATTGATATTTGTTGTTATTTTTTAGCTTTTTCTGCTGCTTTTTTAGCGGATTCTTCAGCTTTCTTTTTAGCTGCTTCTATTTTTCTAGGTGCATCTTCAACTTCTTTGTCTACATTTTTCTGGATAGTTGCCGGATCGAATTCAGTGTTTAGGTATTCGATTTTTGCATCTTTTTTCAATGATTCAACAAGTTTGTCGATAGCTTCAACTTGTTTTTGATTTTCAAGAAGAGTTTTAATGCTTGCGCTCACTTTTTCGTATGGTTGTTGGTTTGCAGCCATTCTGTCCGTAGATTTGATGATGTGATATCCGAATTTTGTTTTAACCGGTTTATCAGTAATAGCTTCAGGTTTTAGTGCAAATGCAGCTTTTGAAAATTCAGGAACCATTTCTTCTGCCGCAAAGAAACCTAAATCTCCGCCATTAATTGCGCTACCTTCATCTTCAGAATTTTGTTTAGCAATTTTGGCAAAGTCTGCAGGAGCTGCTTTTACTTGAGCCAAAATTTCATTTGCTTTTGCTTCTTTTTCTTTCATTTTTGAGTTAAGAATTTCCATGAACTCTTTTTCTTCCATATTTTTGTAACGCAAATCTTCTAACATTTCGTTTCTGATAGAATTTTCATTTGCAGCGATTAAGATGTGTGAAGCGCGAACTTTTTCCGGTTGTTTGAATTTTGCTTTGTTGCTATTGTAGTATTTTTTCATTTCAGCTTCGGTAACTTCTTTTACACCAAGCGAAGTTGCCAATTTTTTCATACTTAGTTCTTTTTTGATATCAGCTTTGAATTGTTTGTGTGAAATTCCGTGCTGTTTTAAGATTTTATTAAGTTGATTTTTCCCGCCAACTTGATTCATTAAGGAAGCTAATGATGCATTAATTTCATCTTTAGTTACTTCAATATTGCGTTTTTCAATTTCTTGTTGTAATAAAGCTTCAACAATTAATTCATTAATAACTCTATCTTGAATCATATAATACATAAATGCATTATTTTCTTTGTCGATTTTCATACCTAATTGGCTAAACATATTGTTTTTGGTTTGAGCTGTAAATAAAGTGTCAAATTGAGCTTGAGTAATAGCTGTGTCATTAACTTTGATAATTGCTTCTTTAGATTTCAAGCCGCAGCCGGTAAACAATATTGCAGATGCTGCTAATGTAACTAATAGTTTTTTGTTGTTCATATACTCTCTTCCTTTCAGTTGTTGTATTCTTTAATAACTTTGTTAATATAATAAAACAAATCTACCAAAATGTTAAATACTTCATCAAAGTTCATATAAGAATTGTTAAGTAAGATTATAGATTTACCTTCAGTGCAAGAATTAGGAGCCATTGTGAACCGTATCCATTTAGTAATATTAGGAGGTAATTCTTTTTGTATCAGTTTCCATTCTAAATTGGTAAACGGAGTATAAACCCTTATATTTTCTGAGGTTTCGCGAATTAAAGACAGTTTTATTGTGGTAGCGAGTAGACGCAATTTGATTAATTTAATAAGATTTTCAACACATTGCGGTGGTTTTGCAAAACGGTCTTTCCATTCAGATACGATATAATCTAGTTCTTGTTCGGTTTTTACGTCGGAAAGTCGTTTATATTCTATCATTTTCATTTCGTTTGTACCAACCCATTCGTCTGGGATATAAGCAGTTACATTTATGTCGACAATTGTTGGGGTAATGTTTTCAGTTTTTTCGCCTTGTAATTCTCGTACGGTTTCTTCCAGTAGTTGGCAATAAGTATCAAAGCCGACATTTATCATGTGGCCGTGTTGTTTTGTTCCGAGGATATTTCCAACTCCTCTGATTTCGACATCTCTTAACGCTATTTGGTAACCACTTCCAAGGGTTGTAAATTCTTTGATGGCTTTTAATCTTTGAATAGCATCTTTTGTCATCGTGTTTGTTTTGTTGTAGAAACAATAGCAATATGCTTGTCTTTGAGAACGTCCTACTCGTCCTCTTAGTTGGTAAAGTTGTGCCAAACCGAACTTGTCGGAATTGTGTATAATCATTGTGTTAGCGTTAGGTATGTCAATTCCGTTTTCAATTATGGTGGTTGCTAATAGTATGTCATATTCGTGATTAGAAAAATTGATAATGACTTCTTCTAATTGTTTTTCATCCATTTGTCCGTGTCCGACGGCTATTCTGGCATTAGGTACCAAGTCTTGGAGTTTCTTTTTCATATCCAATATTGTTTCGACACGATTGTAAAGGTAAAAAACTTGTCCTTCTCTATCTAATTCATAAGTTATGGCGTTGCGCACCATATTGTCATTCCATTCTCCGACGTATGTTTTTATAGGAAGGCGGTTTTTAGGAGGGGTGTTGATTATTGACATATCTTTAATTCCGGATAGAGACATGTAAAGTGTTCTCGGAATAGGAGTTGCAGACATTGAAATAATGTCAACATTTTCTCTCATGTGTTTTAGTTTTTCTTTGTGTTTTACTCCGAAACGGTGTTCTTCATCAATAACCAGTAGGCCCAAGTCTTTAATTTTTACGTTGTCTTGTAAAAGTCTATGTGTCCCCACTACGACATCACAAGAACCCAGTGCTAAATTTTTCAGAGTTTCTTTTTGTTCTTTTTGACTACGGAAACGTGACATTAATTCAACTTGAACCCCAAAAGGTTTAAATCTTTCGGATATGGTTTGAAAATGCTGAAATGCTAGGATTGTGGTAGGTACAACTACGGCAACTTGTTTGCCGGATGTTACAGCTTTAAATATTGCACGCATAGCAACTTCGGTTTTGCCAAATCCTACATCACCGCAAATAAGTCTATCCATTGGTTTTTCGCTTTCCATATCCGCTTTTACATCCAAAATAGCTTTCATCTGGTCTGGAGTTTCAGTATATTCAAAAGCTTCTTCCATTTCGTTTTGCCAAGGTGTATCAGGTAAAAATTGAATTCCGGTCTGCATTTTTCTGCGTGCGTATAGTCTCAACAAATCATAAGCAACTTCTTCAACTTCTTTTTTAACTTTAGCTTTTGTTGTTTCCCAATCTCGACCGCCCATTCGTGAAAGTTTTGGTTTTATTGCACCGGAGCCTCTGTAACGGCATAGCAAATTAATTTGTTCTGCCGGAATATGTAACCTATCTTTTCCGGCATATTCAATGGTTAAATAATCTTTTAGTTGCCCGTCAATTTCTTGTTGAGTTAAACCTTGATATACACCGACACCGTGAATACTGTGAACAACATATTCACCTTCTTTTATGTCATTTATGCTTTCAATGTATTCCGGTTTTTCTTTGAAATAGGAACGTTTGGAAGATGTAATTTCTTTTGAACGTTTGTTAAATAATTCTCTATCCGTTAAGATAATTGTTTTAAAATCTTCCAAAATCGTTCCATGTGAGGAGATGTTTTCTTGATAGTCGACGTCAATGAAAACTTCTCGTTCTTTAAGAAATTCTTGTACTCTTTGAGGATAATCGGTTGCAATAATTACTTTATAATCTTTTTTCTCAAGTATAAAAATTGCTATTTCGTCTAAATCTGCGTTGAAATGTTTTATAGGTTGAGAATTAAATTCTACTACTTCGGTATAATCCGAATCAATAAAATTGTTGAATCCTATGCGTAAAAACGAGGATATTTTTCGCATAAATTCTTCATAAGTAAAATGGTTGCGTCCTTTAATAGGTTTTATTAATTCGCGTTTTAGATTTTCTGCCAATTGTTCTTCGCAAGTTTTGTCGAGGATTTCATATTTTGCGTAGATTTCGGATGTTTCATCAAAGATGACAATATAATTTTGGAAATAATCTAAAACACTTATTAAATTCGGGTTGAATTCATTTTGATAAACCAAGTTTTCAGAATATTCAAAAGGTTCTTCGGATGAGTTATTTTTGTCCTCTGAATTTTTTACAATAAATTTGTATATAGGAATAATTTCAACTGATTTTATTTTTTCAATAGATTTTTGAGTTTCGTTGTTAAAGTACCTAATGTCAACGATTTCATCTCCCCAAAGTTCAATACGTACGGGTTTTTGTGCGTGCGAGAAAATGTCAATGATATCTCCTCGAACGCTAAATTCAGAAATATCATTAACCATTGTAGAACGTTTATAGCCAAAATTTATTAGTTTTTGTGATAAATCTTTGATATTTATTTCATCGCCGATTTTTAATTTAATTGTGTTATTTTTGAAAAAGTTTTCGTCGGGGAATTTTTCAAGCAATGATTTTATTGGGGCGATAACAAGTTGAGGTTTATCTTTTAGAATTCTGATTTGTTCTGCGTAGTCATAAAAGTTTAAATCTAAATTTTCATACATTGAAACATTTTGAAACGGCAAAATGTCTGATTTAAGCCCAAAACCTTTGGCTAAATCATTTTGGTACTTTAGCGCATTTTGTTCCGTAGAAGTAATAAAAAGTATTTTGCGCCCGGTTTCTTTTGCTATATTCATTAACAAAAATAGCCGTAATACGGAGGTTAAACCGGTGACAGCAAAAGACCAGTTTGCGTTTAGGTTTTGTAGAAATTTTTTATAATTTTCACAATCTAAATTTTCTATTCTAATCATAAGAAAATTTTAGCATAGAAAATTATTATTATAAAAATAAAATTAGTTAACAATAAAAATTATTTCGGATAAATACACTTCCGCCGCCTCTAAACATTGGCATGTGAGAATGTGTGCTAAATGGCATGTGTCCACCCAAATATAATCCACCAAATGACGCCCCGTGACTGTGGCAGTGCCCTCCAAATAGTGGTGGCATATATCCTCCGCCGAAACATCCTCCGCCCCATAGAGGTGGCATATCCGCAATGGCTAGTCCAAATAAGCCTTTTTGTGATGATGCTGTGTCAGAGTAGTCTGTTAGACAATTTATCGCCCAACCAAAATTGTTTCCGCGCTCAGACATATCCTTAGCCCACTCGTTTCGAAAGATATTTGTCGCGCCAAGTGTTAAAGCTTCTGCTCCTGCTTGTGCTTTGGAAGCTCCTGAGTCAACGTTATTTTTGTAGTTGAGTAAACTACCTCCAATGGCGTTTACTTGTGATAGTGCGTATGTCCAGTCCGAAATACCCATAGTTAAATCCCATTTGTATATACTCGATATATAAATAAAGTATATCTTTACTTTATAATTGCCCAAATTTTATATATTTGTAACAAAAAGTTAATAAAAAATGGTGAATTACTAAAGTTTTAGTAACAAATTCCGATATAAACATTACGGAAAGGGATACACTAATGGGACTTAATGTAAGTTTAAGAACAGGAATAGATGCAAGCGTACTAAAGGAAGTTTCTCAAGAAATTTTAAAGCGTGCTGCAGAAAAAAATAATCAATATAATGTTCATTCTACCCAAAACAATAATGTTTTTAAGGGTGCAGATTTAGGTGTAAATCTTTACAATGGTTCAGTTGATAACAACACTGCAAGACAAATTGCAATGAATAATTCCGGGCTTCAAATTCAATTAAGTCAAGAAGTTATGAATTCTATCAAATATTTGAACGTGCAAGCGGCTCAAAATATTCAAAAAAATATTGAAGGCAAAATGACTATTAGCGTAAACGAAACTATTGAAGGGCAAAAAGTTACAGATATGGTTCCAAAATTTAATAGTATAGTAAGTCTTGCGACCGGAAAAGATAAAAATGGTTCCAATCAACCGTACAGAGGTGAACTTTTAAATTTAAGCAAACCTGAAAAAAAAGATGAAATTGATAACATATTTGCGTAATAAAAGCCCTAAAAAGGGCTTTTAAAATTTTATCTCAGTACGCTAACATTTACAATTGGGGTATCTTGTACGTTTAAATCTATATATTTAAACATGTTTAACACGATTCCCGGTTGAAAATAATAAACGTTACTTACAGGCGTAATTTTTAGCATAGCTTTTGAACTGCTAAATTTTACAATAGTTGCTAAAAATTGGCGATTAACCGCGGTAAACAATATGTATCCGGTTTTAGATTGAATTTCGTCAATATGAAAATTATTTGCATTTATTGCCGAAATAGCTAAATAAAAGAGTTTTTCGGTTGAAGTTGAGTATAATTTTGTACAAATATCTGTCGAAACATTTTGCGGCGTGACAAAATTACTCATGCCGGAACTTTGTGAAACCGCAGGAATTTCGCCGACAGCAAGTGCTGTATTTGTGTTTAATCCCAATATAATCAGTGCAAAGAAAATTACAAGATGTTTCATCAAATTATTCTCTCCAAGTTTCGCCGATATTGACATCAACAACCAACGGTACGTCGAGCGGTTGATTCAATTCCATAGAATCTGTAACCATTTTTTTTACGAGTTCAAGCTCATCTTTATGTACTTCTACAACGATTTCGTCATGAACTTGCATTATCATTTTAGACTTTAAATTTTGTTCTTTCAAGTTCTTTTCAAAACTTATCATTGCAAGTTTCATTAAATCAGCAGCAGAACCTTGTATTGGTTGATTTATGGCTGCTCTTTTGGCAAATTCGCGAACCATAGGTAAGGATGAGCGGAGTTCTTTATCCAAATATCTTTTGCGTCCGAAAATTGTTTGAACAAAACCTTTTTTCTCTGCATTTTTAATTGTGGAGTCCATATAAACTTTTACCATTGGATAAGTTGCGAAATACTTGTTGATAAAGTCATCGGCTTCGTCATTTGAAATTCCAAGAGCTTTTGCCAGTCCGTATTTGCTTTGCCCGTATATTATTCCAAAGTTAACGGTTTTTGATTTGTTGCGCATTTCTTTTGTAACATTATCCGTTGACACTCCAAAGATTTTCGATGCCATTAATGTGTGAATATCTTCACCGGTGTTGAATGCGGCAATTAGGTGTGCATCTCGTGAGATATGTGCAAATAATCTTAGTTCTATTTGAGAATAATCTGCGGATAAAATAACGTAGTTTTCTCTGTCTTTTGGGACAAATGCGCTTCGAATTTTGTTTCCTTCTTCAGTTCTTGCCGGAATATTTTGTAAATTTGGGTTTGAGGATGATAATCTTCCGGTAACTGTGACGGTTTGGTTATATGTTGTATGAATTCTGCTATCAACTTCATCCACCAATGCAGGAAGTGCATCAGCGTATGTTGATTTTAATTTTGAATATTTACGATAATCCAGAATTAATTGTGCAATTTCATATTCTTGCGCCAATTGTTCCAAAACTTCAGCACTTGTAGAATTTTGGTTTTTACCTCGTTTTTTCTTTCCTTTGTAGCCCAATTTGTCAAACAAAATTACTCCAACTTGTTTGGGGGAATTTACATTGAATTCTTCTCCTGCAATTTCAAAAATTTTCTTTTCTAAAATGCATA
This sequence comes from Candidatus Gastranaerophilaceae bacterium, assembly GCA_045538535.1. Classification (GTDB taxonomy): domain Bacteria; phylum Cyanobacteriota; class Vampirovibrionia; order Gastranaerophilales; family Gastranaerophilaceae; genus RUG14219. Next base: position 37,818 of record JAZSRN010000035.1, read on the forward strand.
ATTCTTCATCCATTGCGTTGGAAAGATTTTTTAAATATTCAACATCTACGGCAACTCCGTTGTATTCCATTTCAGCCAAAACAATTGCCGTTGGGATTTCTATTGTATAAACTAATTTTAGTTCGTCTTTATCCAATTGCGATAACCAATAATGTGAAAGTTCAACTATAGCGGCACTTCGGTCTGCTGTATATGCAAAAATACTATCAGCTTGGGCGTCTTTTAATGGTATTCTTTTCTTTTTATTGTTTTCATACGGTGCAAATAATGCAAGTGTACGATTTAGATATTCAAAGGCTTGGATATCCAATTCGTGATTGTTGCCTGTATCTTTTACATAACTGGCTAACATCAAATCAAAAATTACTCCATTGAGGGTTATTGATTGATTTTGTAGAATACAATATTGATGTTTTAGGTCAAAGGTTATTTTTTTAATATTTTCCGAAGTAAAAATATTTTTTAAAGAATTCAATACTTCTTGAGTAGATAATTGCGTTTTGATATTTGAATGTGCCAAAGGGATATAATATGTTTTAATTGTTTCAAAAGGCTTTTCTATAGAAAGTTGGTCTGTGGCTTTGAGAGAATCGGATATCCCAAAATTTATACCCAAAATTTCAACATTAACGGCACTCTTAACGTCGGCTTCTATCTCAAAAGCAAAACACGATTGTTTGTTTAATTCGTTTAGCAAATCGTTGAATTCTTCTTGGGTTGTAACATTGTATTTAATATAGTTGGTGTCTACGGAAGTTGTTTCTTCTTCTTTAACAATCTGGTTGAACAATCCTAATTGCGCAAAATCACTTCCCGAGACTTCATTTTGGTGTTGTACGGTATTTTTTAATACCGGTGCATTTTTATTGAAAAGTTGTAAAATTGAGTCAATACTTTTGATAAAACTGTAAAATTGCATTTTTTTCAAAAATTCTGTTACTGTAGAAATTTCTGGTAGTTCAACTTTAGTTTTGTCAAAATCAAAATTAACATCTAAATCTCGAACTATTGTTGCAAGATATTGGCTGAGTTTAGCATCTTCAATACCGTTTTCAAGTTTTTCTTTAAGAGATTTTTGAGGAATTTCAGATGTATGTGCTAAAACCTCTTCTAGTGTGTAGTGTTCAGAGAGAAGTTTTTGTGCTGTTTTTTCGCCAATACCTTTTATACCCGGAATACAATCTGCTGTATCACCTCTGAGGGCTTTGTAATCTATAACTTGATCCGGATATACTCCGAGTTTTTCATGAACTTTTTCCCAGTTATATTCTATTAATTCACCTTTAGATGGGATTATAACTTTTACGCAACCTTGTTTATCAACAAGTTGGAACGCATCTTGGTCACCCGTCAAAATAAGAACTTTGTGGCCTAATTCACAAGCTTGTTTTGAAATTGTGCCGATTACATCATCGGCTTCGAAGCCTTCTTTAGTATATATAGGAATACTGAAAGCTTTTAGGCCTTCATAAATAATACCCATTTGGACTTGCATAGCATCTGGCATGGCTTCTCGGTTGCATTTGTAGTTTTCATATTTTTCGGTGCGGAATGTGTGGTGGCTTACATCAAAGGCAACGGCAATGGCATCGGGATTAAGTTCTTTATTTTTTAATAAATCAAAGACTGCTTTAAAAAATCCGTAAACTGCCCAACTTGGTGTTCCGTCTGATGTTTGCATATTAGAGCGTTCAAGTGCATAATATTGTCTAAATGCTAATGCGTGACCGTCTATTAAAATTAATGTTTTTGACTTTCCCATACACATTCTCCCTTATAGTAATAATCTTTGCATAAAAATTTTATATTATCAATTCACAGTAATTTATAAAATTTCAATAATAAAAAAGCTGCCTGATGTTTCAGACAGCTTTTCATTTGTATTATGAGTTATGCAGAAATCTCTTTTGTTTCGTCGTTATTTTTTGTCGGTAATTTGATAAGTTCGGCTTTGTTGCGATTTTTGACCATTTCTGCGGTTACAACAAATTTGTCAATATCGCCTTTTGCCGGAACATCATACATTACATCTAACATTATTTCTTCTACAATTGAGCGCAAAGCTCTTGCACCGGTTTTTCGTTTAATTGCTTCTTGTGCAATCATTTCAACTGCTTCCGGTTCAAATTCTAATTCAACACCATCCATTTCTAATAGACATTTGTATTGTTTTAGAACGGCATTTTTTGGTTCTGTCAAAATCATTTTTAATGTTTTTTCGTTTAATTGGTCAAGTACTGCATAAATCGGAACACGACCGATAAATTCAGGAATAAGACCAAACTTCATCAAATCATCAGGTTGAAGTTTTTTCAAGATTTTAGCTGCATTAGCTTCTTTTTCAGCTTCAGTTGGAGCAGCTTTAGCGCCAAAACCTACTGATGAACCATCTGCAACTCTGCGTTCAATAATTTTTTCTAATCCTACAAACGCACCTCCTACTATGAAGAGAATATTGCTTGTGTCAATTTCAATAAATTCTTGATGTGGGTGTTTTCTGCCCCCTTGAGGAGGAACATGTGCAACTGTGCCTTCAATCATTTTTAACAAGGCTTGTTGTACACCTTCGCCTGATACATCACGTGTAATTGATGTATTTTCGCTTTTTCTTGAAATTTTATCAATTTCATCAACGTAAATAATACCACGTTCAGCCTTTGCACTGTCAAAATCAGCATTTTGGTATAAACGGAGTAAAATGTTTTCTACATCATCACCGACGTAACCTGCTTCAGTAAGTGTTGTTGCATCGGCCACCGCAAAGGGTACATCAAGCAATTTTGCCAATGTTTGAGCTAACAAGGTTTTTCCGGAACCTGTAGGGCCGACTAGCAAAATGTTTGATTTTTGGATTTCAACAGCTTCTTTTAAATTGACTGATTTATTGTGTTTTAGACGTTTATAGTGGTTATAAACTGCAACGGATAGAACTTTTTTCGCGTCATCTTGTCCGACAATATATTCATCTAAATAAGCTTTTATTTCGTGTGGTTTAGGGATAGGTTTTGCTTCGCCTTCGGTACCGTCGGCGTTTTCTTCTCCGTTTTTATCTTTATCTTCGAAAAATTCTTCATCAAGAATTTCGTTACAAAGTTCAACACACTCATCACAAATGTAGACCTCAGGACCAGCTATCAATTTTTTTACTTGATCTTGAGATTTGCCACAAAATGAACATTTTAGTCTGCTATCATCGTGCTTTGGCATTTAGAATTTCTCCTTTGCTTGGGGATAATCAAGGTGACTCAAAATCTTGAGTCACCCATAATTGTTTACTATTTAATTACATCTCGTGAAATGACTTTGTCGATCATACCATATTCTAAGGCTTCATCAGGAGTCATAATGTAATCACGATCTGTATCTTTTTCAATCTTTTTGATTGATTGGCCTGTGTTTGCAGCCAAAATTTCATTTAGAGATTTTTTAATTCTAATGATTTCTGCTGCTTGAATTTCGATATCGGTAGCTTGACCTTGCGCACCGCCTAAAGGTTGGTGAATAAGTACTCTTGAATGAGGAAGAGCCATTCTCTTACCTTTTGCACCACTTGATAACAAAAATGCACCCATAGAAGCCGCTTGACCTAAGCAAATAGTCGAAACGTCCGCTCTGATGTGTTGCATTGTGTCATAAATTGCCAATCCGGCAGTTACTGACCCACCCGGAGAATTGATATATAGCATAATATCTTTTTCCGGATTTTCGCTATCTAACAATAATAATTGTGCAACAACCAAGTTTGCAACCATATCATCAATAGGTGTGCCTAAAAAAATGATTCTTTCTCTTAATAATCTTGAAAAAATATCAAAAGAACGTTCGCCTCTACTTGATTGTTCTATTACTACCGGTACAAAACTCATAGTATTTTCCTTTCTTACATAAACTAACAAATATTATATATTCATCATATAGATTTTCAACTATTTTGATTTTTTAACAAATTCGACTTTGTTATTTGCCATCAAATAATCTCTAACCTTGTCATTAATAGCTTGTTGAGATAATGAAGTCAAAACTTCAGGATTACCACTCAATTGTTTTAGCAAATCTTGAGGTTTAAGTCCGTATGCTTGGCCTAATTGACTGAATTTTACTTCCAAATCTTTTTGTTCAAGCTTAATACCTTCGGTTTTGGCGATTTTGTCGATAATAAGAGAGTTTTTAATTCTGTTTGTTGCATCTTCTCTTAATGTTTTTGTCAACTCGTCTTCGCCTTGAATTTTAGAGATTGCTTCCCAACTTAAACCTTGGGCTTGTAATCTTCTAACGTAATCTTCTTTTAAAGATTCAACTTCTCTGTCAACCATTGAATCCGGAATTTCAACTTTAGCAGCATCTACAACTGCTTTAAATACTTCGTTTTCAGAATTAACTTTGTTGTTTTGTTCGTGTTGAGTATCCAAATATTTTTGGATATCTGCTTTTAGTTCGTCAACGGTTTTGAAACCAACTTTTGAAGCAAATTCATCGTTTAATTCAGGAAGTTGTTTTTCTTGAATTTTGTTGATTTTAATTTTGAAAGTTGCAGGTTGGCCTTTTAGTTTTTCATCGTGATATTCTTCAGGGAATTTAACTTCGATATCAAACTCGTCGTTCAAATTTTTGCCGACTAATTGTTCTGCAAATCCAGGGATAAAGTTTGAATGTGCCAAATCTAGCGGATAGTTTTTAGCTTCGCCACCTTTAATTTTTTCACCGTTAGAATATCCGTCAAAATCTATAACTGCAATATCAGTTTCTTTTGTTGCTCTGTCGGTAACATCTACAGTTGTTGAATGTTGCATCAACAAGCCGTTTAATGCTTGATCAAATGCACCTTCAGGAATAACGTCTTCTTCAACTTTTACTGATAAATTCTTGTATTCACCTAATGTAACTTCAGGTCTTTTTTCAGCTTTTGCGACAACTTTTAAATCTTCGCCAATGTTAAATGTGTAATCTGTGATGTATGGTTGAGTAATCAAATCAAGTTCATTTTCTCTTACAACATCAGAAATAGCTTTAGGCATCAAAGATTCAATAGCTTCTTGTTTGATTCTTTCAGTGCCGACATGTCTTTCAACGACAGCCTTTGGAGCTTTACCTTTTCTAAAACCGTCAATATTTACATATTGAGAAATTCTTTTTACAGCGACATCATAAGCTTTTTGGGCATCAGCAGCCGGGATAGTTATATCCATTTTTACTAAATTTTCTTTTTCGTTTTCAATTGTTACGTTCATTTTATTTTCCTTTATTTTTACCTAACTGACACAATTGTATCTCAAAAAAGAATTTCTGCAACTTATGCAACATAGGTTTTGCGCCTAGGTAATAATTATTCGACATCAAAAAGTTTGTGGAGACGATTTTGAATATCAGTTTCATCGAGTTCGTCAGTCAAACGATTTAAGTCAATAGCCATTTGATAATAGTTTGCGGCATCATTTGTAAATCCCATTTCTTGGCTTGCGCGTCCGGCATTAAAATACGCCAAAGTATAGCTGGAGTTTATCTCGATAGCTTCTTCAAAGTATTCCAAGGCCTCTTCTGCATCGCCAAGGCCGTCGAGATATAAAATTCCGAGGTTGTTTTGCGCAAATTCATTCAAAGGATTAAGTTCGACTGATTTGTGATAGGCAACGAGGGCTTCTTCCAAATAATCCTTTTCCCACAGTGCAACACCTGCTTTGGAATAGCCTCTGTAATCATCCGGATTAAGAGTTATTGCGTCGCAGTATGTTTTGATAGCTTTATCCAAATCATATTCGGCCATGTGTAAATCGCCGAGAGCAAGGTAAAGTTCGTAATTATTCGGATCAAGTATAATTCCTGCTTGATATGTTGAAACTGCAGCTTCCATATTTCCGCTTACCTCTGCGTATATTGCGCCTAATGCTTGACAAACTATGGATGTCCATTCGTTATCAGGGTTTAGGGCAATTGCTTTTTGATAACATTCAATTGCGTCATCATATAGTTCAGCTTTTGCATAGGCATAGGCAAGTGAATTGTTATAAAATGGATTTTCAGTATCTTTTTCAAGGGCAAGTTTAAACGCACTTACCGAATTAATTTTGTCTTCTTTGCGAAGATATAGGTGACCCAATTCATAGTAGATTTGTGCCGTATCAATATCAAATTGCAGTAGCCTTTCGTAACAATCTATTGCTTCATCGGAATTTTCCGGACAATATGTTTGCAAAACCGTTGCAAGTTTTACCAAAACTTCGCGGTTGAGGGGATTAACTTCTAGTACTTTCCGATAACAGTCAAGTGTTACATCGATTTCTTTGTTTTTTAATGCAATGTCACCCATTTTGTTGTAGAAAATTTCGCCATGCGAAGTCTCATCAACTGCTTTTTGGTACACTTTTTCCGCTTTGGAATACATCTTCATTTTTTCAAGGAATTTACCTACAGTGTTGTACGAAAATACTGAAAAATCATCAGACATATTTTTATAAAACATTTTCATGGAAGGTTTATCCCAAGCGAGCATGAGGGTTCCGGATAAGAAATAATAAACAAAATTGAGGTAGTCTCCGAATTTCGCATCTTGAGAATTTATCTTTTGCAGAATTGATTGGGATAACATAAGTCTCGGTCTTGCCGATTTTAAGCGAGAATTTTTAATAGCGGATTTGAATTCGTTTTCTGCTGATTTGAAATCTTCGGCTAACTTCATGAAAAATCCGGTATAAATGTGTGCATCAATATTTTTCGGCGCTAACGAAATGGCCGTTTTGCATTGTTCAATAGCGGTTTCCACACTTATTTGCCCTTGTTCCCACATTAAAGTTGCGAGCCTATAGTATGCTTCCGGTACAGTCGGATCCATCTTTACGGCATCAATATAGTTTGTTATTGCTTCTTCTAAGTCTGTATTGTGTTGACGAATGAGATATCTTTCGTGCGCAAGTCTTGCTTTTTCGAGAGCAATTTGCGCCTTTTCGCTATCTACGGCTTTTATTGATTGTAATAAAATCTGTTCTGACATTTGTGAGCTCCAAATAAGATGTGTTTGAAACTTTTATCGTTCGAGTTTATTATAAACTTTACAAACTTAATAAAAAATCATCCAACTGGAGTAGAAATTATTTCTGTAATATAATCGAAGTCATGGAATACTTGAACAACAAATACGATGTAATTGTAGTAGGCGCGGGCCATGCCGGATGTGAAGCGGCAATTGCGTGTGCTAAATTAGGGGCAAAAGTTCTTTTGTCAAGTTTAAATCTTGACAACATTGCTCTCATGCCTTGTAACCCTGCGATAGGTGGGCCGGCAAAATCAACTTTGGTGCGCGAAATTGATGCACTGGGTGGAGTTATGGGTGAAGTAACTGATGCTACTTATATTCAAATGAAGATGCTAAATTCTTCAAAAGGGCCGGCAGTTAGGGCGTTAAGAGCACAATCAGACAAGCGTGAATACATGACGTACATGCGTAATTTGATTGAGAGTATTGAGAATATTCATCTAAGACAAGCTTGTATTGTTGAATTAAAAGTTGAAGATAACAGAGTTTGCGGTGTAGTTGATGAATTCGGGATAGAATACCATGCTCCTGCTGTGATTTTGACGACTGGAACTTCTCTCGAAGGTCGAATTTTTGTCGGATTGCAAGCTTATAGTGCTGGTAGATTGGGCGAAAAGGCTGCAACGGGACTTTCTGCGTCTTTGATTAGGCATGGAATAAATTTGAAAAAATTAAAAACGGGTACTCCTCCAAGAGTTGATAACCGAACTATTGATTACTCAAAAATGGAAATTCAACCGGGTGATAAAGAATTAAATTTCTTTTCGTTTAAGCCAAATAGACCTATAAGAGAGCAAGTACCATGTTATCTTACGAGAACAAATGAGGAAACTCATAGAATAATAAAAGAAAATCTTGACAAGTCGCCTATGTATAAAGGGTTAATCCAAGGTGTAGGGCCTCGATATTGTCCTTCGATTGAAGATAAGATAGTTCGTTTTTCTCAAAACCCTTCACATCATATTTTTATTGAACCTGAAGGGCTTGGAACGTACGAGGTTTATATTCAAGGTTTTTCAAGCTCTTTGCCGGCAGATGTTCAGATAAAAATGTTGCATTCTTTGCCGGGATTGGAAAATGCACACATTATAAAGCCTGCTTATGCAGTTGAATATGATTATGTTCCGGCGGTTCAGACAACACATGCTTTGATGTCTAAGCAAATAAAAGGTCTTTTCTTTGGTGGGCAAATTAACGGTACGAGTGGTTATGAAGAAGCCGCTGCGCAAGGACTTTTGGCCGGAATTAATGCTTATAATTATATTCAGAATAAAGAAATGTTAGAGCTTCCGCGGAGTTCTTCATACTTGGGAACATTGGTTGATGATTTGGTAACAAAAGATATTGATGACCCTTACAGAATGCTTACTTCGCGTTCGGAGTACAGATTGCTTTTGAGACAAGATAATGCGGATGAAAGATTGACTGAAATCGGTCATAAAATCGGGCTTGTGGATGATAGTCAATATGAAGTATTCAAATCCAAACAACAAGCAATTCAGCAAGAAATAGAACGGATAAAAGAAATTAAAATCTCGGCAACCGAAGAGGTAAATTCGATTCTCGCAAAATATGAAGAAAATCTTGAGCGTGGAATTAGAATGGTTGATTTGTTAAAACGCCCGAATATTAATTATAAAGTTTTCGCGGAAATAGACAGTCAAACTGCTTCTATGAATATCGCAAAGGATGTTGCCGAACAAGTTGAAATTTTGATTAAGTATGACGGCTATTTGAAACGCCAACAAATTCAAGTTGAACAAGGTGATAAGTTGGAAAAATATAAAATACCAGAAAATTTGGATTATTTTAAAATTGATCATATATCATCAGAAACTAAAGATAAATTGAATAAAATCAGACCTAAAACGCTTGCGCAAGCTTCTCGCATTGGTGGTGTTAAGCCTGCGGATATATCAGTTTTGATGGTGATGTTAGAAAAACATAAACTTTATTCCACCGCAAATGTTGATATAGATGCCTAAAACTTAACATCAATTAATATAAGCTTGTACGAATAGTGTTTTCATTGCACAATGTTGTACAAAAGTACAAATTTTAAGAGAGTATAATTTTGGAGTGCGATATGAAGGTTGTAATTTTAGCCGGTGGATATGGAACAAGGTTGAGTGAAGAAACGGAATTGAAGCCGAAACCAATGGTTGAAATAGGTGGAAAACCTATTTTATGGCACATTATGAAAGAATATTCCTATCATGGTTTTAATGATTTTATTATTCTCACCGGTTATAAATCACATATAATTAAAGAGTATTTTATAAATTATTACAATCGTTATTCTGATGTAACGGTTGACATGGCAAATAATACAGTAGAAGTGCACAAAACGCGTAATGAACCTTGGAAAGTTACAATGCTTTATACCGGTCAAGATACGATGACAGGCGGAAGAATTAAAAAAGCTCAAGATTATATCGGTAATGAACCATTTCTTTTAACTTATGGTGACGGCGTTTGTGATGTTGATATTAACGAAGTTATAAAATCTCACAAGGAAAGCGGCAAAATCGCAACAATGACGGCTGTCCAACTATCGGGAAGATTTGGTGCTTTGGTAATAAAAGATGACAACATGATTACATCGTTTATGGAAAAGCCGAAAGGGGAAGAAAGTTGGATTAACGGCGGATATTTTGTTTGTGAACCTGAAATTTTCGATTACATCACTGAAGGTGATAGTACCATTTTTGAAAGAACGCCGTTAGAAACATTGGCCAAAGAGGGCAAATTGAATGCTTATAAACACAGAGGTTTCTGGCAAGCAATGGATACTTTAAAAGAAAAACGTGATTTGACAGAAATGTGGATGAGCGGAAAGGCTCCTTGGGCAAAATGGCTATAGAAGAGAATGTTCTTTTATCAATTTGTATACCTACATATAACCGTTGCAAGGCTTTAAACAGAACTTTGCATACAATAGTTGAATGTAAATTATTTCAAGAAACTTCTTTGTGTCAAATTGTAATTTCGGATAATTCTTCAACCGATAATACTCAAAAAGTTTGTGAATCTTTTGTAAAAAGATTTCCGGATAAGATTAAGTATATAAGACAAGAAAACCCGATACCTCCGGATGTAAATATTTTTAAATCATTGACTTATGCTGATGGTGTTTATACAAAGTTACATAATGATACATTGAACTTAAAACCTAACGCTTTGGAATACATGCTTTCAAACCTCGAAAACTCTAAAGATGCCGGCATTATATTTTTTACAAATGGGAACAAAACGAATTTCGAGGATTTTTCATATTGCAAAAATGCGGATGATTTTCTTGCAAAAGTAGGATTTTATACCACATGGATTGGTGGTTTTTGCGTTAAAAACGGGGCTATTGAGACTTTAGAAAATCCGTATCGATTTAAGTATTTGAAGTTGCAACAAGTTGATATTTTATTAAATCTCATTAATAAAGGCAACAAAGTTGTTGTGTCGAAAGAAAATATTTTTAATACTGCAACGACAAGTATTCAAGGTTCTAGTTATAATGTCGCCAAAGTTTTTGGGCGTAACTTTTTAAAGATATTAAAAGTGTATTTGCAAGACAAATCGATTTCATCAAAAACTTACAAAATTGTAAAAAAGGATTTGTTAATTCATCAAATCAATCCAAGATATTTCAATTTTGGTAATAAAATTAGATTTGTAAAGTCTGGATATTTCAGATATCTTAAAGATTATAGATATGATTTGTATTTTTATTTTGAGTATTGCAAGTTGCCATTAAAATTTGTTTCAGCAAACATTCAAAAAATTTTCGACTTGATTAAAGATAAAAACTTCAATCGAAAATGGCGGAAGTTAAACCGACACAACTCAGTGTATTTGGTGAATAGAATAGATAATGAGAGGGTTCTTGTCGGAGTAAATACCAAAGGTTTTGTTGATGTCGAATTTTTTGGCAAAAATTCTTTCGAGATTTTGTATATCGGAAATAATTGTACAATCGAAAAGGGTGCAAAATTTGTATTCAAAACAAATGATGATATTATTGTTCCGGATAATACGACGATAAAAAGTGATGCTATAATTACAAATGATATGGAGTATACAAATGTTTAACAATATTTATAATGGTAAAAAAGTTTTTTTGACAGGTCATACGGGCTTTAAAGGTAGTTGGTTGACATTGTGGTTAAAACTATTAGGTGCAGAAGTTTTGGGCTATTCGCTCGAACCAAACACTACTCCATCTATGTTTGAAGAGTTGAGGATTTATGGTCATTGCAGAAATGAGTTTGGTAATATATTGAATACCAAACACCTTGAAGAGGCAATGAACGAGTTTAAACCGGATATTGTTTTTCATTTAGCTGCACAACCATTAGTTCGATTGTCATATTCTGAGCCTAAAATGACTTATGAAACAAATGTTATCGGGACTTTGAATGTGCTTGAAGCGGCACGAAAATGTCCGTCTGTAAGAGCTTTTGTAAATGTTACGACTGATAAATGTTATGAAAATAAGGAGATTAATAGAGGATACAGAGAAGACGAACCTATGGGCGGATACGATATGTATTCATCTTCTAAAGGTTGTGTTGAGATTTTGTCATCATCATTTAGACGTTCGTTCTTGCAAGATGAAAATACTTATGCAATGGCAACTGCAAGAGCTGGGAATGTAATCGGTGGGGGAGATTGGGCATTAGATAGGCTTATCCCTGATTGTGTGCGTTCAATTAATGATAATATAAAAATCGAAATTCGAAATCCGATTGCGGTGCGTCCTTGGCAACATGTTTTAGAACCGCTTTCCGGTTATTTGCTTTTGGGGCAAAGATTGTTAGAAGAGGGTAAAAAGTTCGCTGACGGTTTTAATTTTGGACCGAATGAAGATAGTGTTTTGACCGTTGCTGATGTAGCAAGTCGTGTGTGTAAATTTTATGGTAAAGGAGAAGTTGTTGTTGGAGAAAAGAGTCCTTTACACGAAGCCGGACTTTTGATGTTGAATATTGAAAAAGCTGAAAAAGTTTTGGGTTGGGTTCCGACGTATAATGCTGATGAGGCAATTTTAAAGACAGTTGAGTGGTATAAACATTTTTATGCACAAGATTGTGATATGTATGAATATACACTTGCGCAAATCGAAGAATATTCATCAAAGATGGCTATAACTGAGCATAACTTTGAATTGAGTAGATAACTGTGCGAATAAGTGCTTTTTTTCTTGGTGTTTTTATAAAGTACTTGAAAAATGTTAAACAATTTGATATATTGGGAACATGAAAAATATGCGTCTGAGTAGTATGAACATAGATTTTATTGAAAAAGTCGGGGGTTCGAAATTGCCCGAAACCCTTGCTATGACTGCATTTGCGCCTACGGGGGGAG
>JAZSRN010000049.1:0-7897 GCA_045538535.1 Candidatus Gastranaerophilaceae bacterium
TTCTCCACCATAACGACATACGTTATCGGCTGCTCGGACATTTCGTTTTAAATCTGACGCAACTTGTTTTAGCACGGCAACACCTGATTGGTGACCGTACGTATCATTGAACTTTTTGAAAAAGTCTATATCAATAATTATTAAAGATAATGGTTGCTCATAGCGCTTTGAATGAGAAGCTTGTAATTTTAATTGTTCTTGGAAATATCTATGGTTATAAAGTTCTGTCAAGCCGTCTGTTGTAGCTAATTTATACTGTTGGTCAAAATCTCTGGATTTTATCAAATATTTTACGATGAAAGCACACGTAAATGCCAAAACCCCAAAGGTTGTCGGATAAACAACTTCCACCCATAAATTTGCGTATGCCATCAAATAGTACGTAATTATAAAAAACAAGAAATATAAAGAGATTGAAGTTATTGTTGCCAAAAATGCAGATGCAATCTTTGCTACACACAAGATTACTAACGTCGCAAGCAAAATACTGATTAACATCGTAACACTTTTGTCTATTTTGTGAATAAAATCGTTATTTATAAAGTTGTTTACATAAGTTGCTTGAACCTCTACTCCGGGATAAAGCTTTCCTACCGGAACTGTTTTGATATCATAAAGGCTTGCTGCAGTTGTTCCGAAATAAATAATTTTATTTGAAAAATCGTAATCCAAATTTATTTCACCGTTTGCGGCCTTTATTAATTGATACATCGGAATATAATCATAAGAACCCGTTGGGCCGTACCAATTAAGTATTACACTACCGTCTTTATCCAAGTAAATATCTCTTCCGGCAATGTTAACTTTGCCTTCTTTTGAAATTGTATATTGATTTTGTTCTTTTAATTGTTCTGTATGCTCAAAATGTTTGTTTGCAATTTTTAGTGCTAATTGCGGATAAAATTCATCGTTGTATTTGATGAATAACGGCATTTTTCTTAAAATTCCGTCATCAGCTCTGGAAACGTTAATTATTCCAATATTTTTTGTATAATTTAATATTGAAGAAATAATAGTTCTGCAATTTGTATAAGAATGTTCAGAAAAATCTATTTTCGATGTGTTATTGACGTTTAGCGCCAACTCTTTTGGCAAAACCGGCGGAGTTCTTAGTTCTTTTGGCTGTACATCAAAATTCATTGCAACAAAAACATTGTCATTTTTTACAACTGCATTTGAAATTGCGATATCCGCATCCAAATCACTTTTCATTGAATTTACAAACATCAAATCAAATGCAATAATATCAGGATTATATTTTTGTAAGTAATTTACTACATCGGCATAAACATCTCTTGGCAATGGCCATTCTCCGTAATGCGTGAGTATATATTCATAACTTGCATCATCAATTGCTGCAATAACAATATTTTCGTCTGCTTTTTTAATTCCTAGGTTAATCATAACACTTTGGCGCAAATCAAAGGTTCGATTTTCAACCATATCAACAAAATTGTTCAAATTTGCATTTTTAACGATTAAAAACGATAAAATCCCAAATAATATTACACCAACCAAATACGAAATTTTCTTAAACATAACCTTCCTAACTCTTAAAATATTGGTTCATTATCTTAAAGTATAGTGGAAATCAGAGGTTTTGGCAATAATATTTTTCAAGACAAATTGTTTTTCCAAGATATCATTGTTAGACTTCAGAATTTCTGTAGAAAAAGCTAAAGAATCGGGATTTTTTAAATATTTTAAAAGACACTCTTCGTGTAAATTCATTTGCCTTGACCTATAAAAGCGGATAACTTTTACATTATGCAATACAATATGAATATAAACATCAACTAAATGAATTAAAAATGCGACACAGAAAATTAATTCTGTATCGCATATCTTCTCGCTCAAGAAGAATTAGTGCAATTTACACATTGATGAAAGTTAGTTTTCCAAGTGTAAAATAGCATATTCGCAACATTGTTTTACCAAATTATTAAGAGAAACCTCTTTGTTTTGCGCAATGATATATAAATCTTCAACCAATTTTTTAGGTAAACGAAAAGTTTTATTTACCATTTCATCTTTTTCAACTTTAAACATTTATTTCTCCTTTATTTAATAAGTTTAAATGTTATTGAAAATAATTAATATACTATAAATTATTATTTAAAATATAAGTGCAATTTGCACTTGAAAACATAGTGTAAACATGTTATTATGAAAATATAACAATTCTGAAGGCTTTAAAATAACTAAAGATGCTTTAAAAATCATAACATTCCGCACATATCTTTTCACTGCTAGACATTTTTCAAAAAAACGTTATAATAAACATTGAAATGAATAATTATAACTTAGGCAATTTAATATCCAAACTTGTAAACTATCAAAGATTACAAGCAAAGGCAAATTCAGCGCCACAAATACAACCGCAAGCGCAACCGCAAACAAATGCACCGCTCGTCAACACAGCGTCTTATGCACCAGCGCAAATGGGGAATTTGACCAGTGGCGACACTTCTGCTTATGTTAAAGATTTAATGAAATTGCCCAAAAACTTAAATGAATTAGTTTATATTATTCAAAGAAATATTACTCAAGCACAATTTAACCAACAATTTATGAGTTCGTTAAATAAAAATTTTTTAAACCCAGCTCAAGCCCAAATGCTTGCGCAACTACAAAACATGTCGGCTGATGAAGCACAAAATATGCTTAAAATGATAAATTCTAATGCGGTTTCACAACTTCAAGCCACAATTAAAAATCTCCCGATAAGTGCATCCGGAATGATTAATCTTTCAGAAATTTCGGCATTAATACAATCAAATGGCAAAGACGCTATCACAAAATTAATTACTACAATGGCAAATGCCGCAAAAATGGGGGTTACAGATCTTACGCAATTGAAAGAAACCGCAAAATTAATCAATGCAAGTGTTGCAACTGCGGCTCAAAATGATAATGCACAAACAATGAAACTTTTGTTGTTGCTATATCTTCCTTGGTTGCCTCTGCAAGAAGGTACCGGTTTTGATTTGGAAATCGAGGCTGGTTCCCAACATAATGACTCCGATAGTGTTTTGATTATCACAATTACTACTGTAAATTATGGGACAATTACGGCTGTATTAATTTTGGAAAGTTCTAATTCCGTCCATATCAATATCGAATGTGCCAAGAATTTTCTTAAAGATGAACTACTTTTACGGATTGAAGGGGAAGAAAAACACTATTCCGTTCAGTCAGTAGTATCATTTGAAACCTCAAACAAGCCTAATCAGTCGAGCGAAAAACCTCAAGCTAAAATTAACATGTCTAATACAAATGAAATAAATCCATATCTGTTATTAATGGCGCACTCAATAATCCGTCATACACTCGAAATTGACCGAAACAAAACTGACGGAATTGTTTCACATATTGATGAATAGTTTAATTATACTTTTGGTAAGTTTTCAACATCATACTTTGCAGCAAGAAAAATTATGTAGTTTTTTAGTTCTTCAATATATAAATTGTTAATCACTAGAAAATCCGAAATTTTTAATGTGTTTAATTGACATTGCATTTGTGAATTTATATCTTCAACTTGAGATATAAGCAAATACAAATCGCGAACTTCATCTTTGTAAATAAGAATTCTTTCTGTGTTCATCTTTACTTTTGTTATATATAATAAAACAATGTTTAATTATATATAACATTATAATATAAAATTGTCAAGCATTAAAAATAAATGTACATTGTTGTTATGTTAGATATTAAAGAAGAAATTCAGATAGCATTATTAAGAAAAGGACTATCTCTGCGTAAATTGTCAGTCAAAATGCGTGAGCTTGGGTATGATATTCCCGAACCAAGCGGATTGTCTGTAGGTTTGAACAAAAAAAGAATTAGATTTAACACAGTTCAAGAAATTCTAGATTTTTTAGGGTATGAATTAAAAATAGTTGCAAAATAGTTCATCGATTTACGCCGTATCCGAACATTGCAAAATCGTATTTGATTGGGTCATCCGGACATAACGTTTTTAGTAAGGCTGTAATTTCGCAAACCGATTTAAAATCGTTTGCTTTGCGATTTAAAATCCCCATTTCTCTTGAAATATTGCCAACATGCACATCCAGTGGGATTAAAAGCTCAGAAGGTTGCATAAACTTCCAAATCCCAAAATCGACATCGCTTTTTCTTACCATCCATCTTAAAAACATACACATTCGTTTCATTGCGCCTCCTTTATCGGGCGAAGGAAACATGAAATAAAATCCTTGACCGGCATTGTTTTTGACACGTGCATAAAAATAATCTATAACACATTTGAACATTTCAGAAGATGCGGATTTATTCTTGGCTTGCTCATAACTGTACGAAAAAAGTTTTTCCAGACCGCCGTCTTTTTGATAAAGTATTTTTAAAATTTTTAAACATTCAATTACATCATCAGATTTAATAAAACGATAATTAAAATCTTGATTTTTGATTGCCGAAAAATCATCCTTCAAAATGTATTCATAAGGTTGATAATTCATTATGCAAAACAATTGGTTCAATTTTTTGATAAAAAGTTCACGTTTGCCGAAAGCAAAAAGTGCAGACAAAAACGCTGAAATCTCGATATCTTCTTTTTGTGAAAATTTGTGCGGAAATTGTACGGGATCATTTTTTATAAAATCAACCGTTTCATATTTTGCCGCAAGATAATCAAGTTTTTGTTTCAAATCTTTTAGTTGCGTTTCTGTCATAGATTTCAATCCGTCTGCAAGATTTTTTTGTACAATTCAATTTGTTCGCTTGAAATTTTTTGCGGCAAAACTATTTTTACGCGTGCATTGAGATTGCCATAACCTCCGGATTTTTTAGGTAAACCAAGGTTTTTTAATCGTAACATTTTCCCGCTGGATGTTTGAGCCGGAATCTTTATTGTAATTTTGCCGTGTAAAGTTTCGATTTCTTTTGAACATCCTAAAACCGCTTCCGGAGGTGTAATTTCAATATCTTTAGTCAAATCATTGCCGTCAACATCATATTCAGAATCTTTGATATTAATAATGAGAAATAAATCACCTTTTTGGCCGTAAGCATCAGTTTTACCGGCACCTTTTATGCGTACTTTTTGACCTTCTTTTACATCTTGTGGCAATTTTACTTTAATATTTTCATTTGTTGATTTAAAACCGGTTCCGCCACAAGCACTGCAAAACCCTCCGGATGGTGGACATTGCGTACATTTTTCTAGATTGTTGAATTTTACACTAATCGGGTCTCTGCTAAATAAATCTTTGGCAGTAACATTTAATGTTTTGGTTATATCGAGATTTTCTTCAGATTGTGCAGATTTTCTTTGTCGGGGTCTTCCACTATTTTGTGCTCCTGTAGCTCCAAAATCAAAACCCGAAAAACTTCCTGTTTGCCTTGCGCTCGGACCACTCATCATATCGCCGAACAATGAACTGAAAAAGTCAGAGAAACCTCCCATATCTCCGCCAAAATTAAATTGTTGAAATCCGCCTTGTCCTCCTCCGAAATTAAAATGTTCAAATCCGGGAGGTGGAGTATACTCGGCGCCACCTTGCCAATTTGCTCCTAAGCTATCATAGCGTTGGCGTTTTTGCTTGTCACCAAGAACTTCATAGGCTTCATTTATATCTTTGAATTTTGTTTCAGCGTCTTTTGTTTTGTTTACGTCGGGGTGATATTTGCGAGCAAGCTTTCTGTATGCAGATTTTATTTCTGCATCTGTTGCTTCTCTTTTTACACCTAGTATTTCATAATAATCTTTATATTGCATATTTCTCTCCTAAGAATATGATAATATAAAATTTTTCAAACCCCCAAATTATTAATTATTTTTTAACAAGTGTTTAGTCTAAGGGTTTGAAATGTTATTTTAATTTTTGAAATGCAATATAGTAACATTCTTCTGTGTAAATTGTTTTATATAAAAATTTGAGTTGATTATTTTTTGGGTTTCCAAAGAATAATTTTTCAATATATTCTAACTCTTTTTCATTATCATTAGTTGTAGAGAATATTATATAATGAATTCCGGGAGGCAATTCTTTCCATCTAGACTTTTCAAATGCATCTGTAAAAGCCATATAGTCAAATTTGTGCATATAGTTGTAGTATTTATTTGTATTAATTGATTTCCCAAAAATAACGGTTGAGTTTTTATTATAATTGTAGGCTAATACTTCTAAAATTTCCCTACCGTATTCATGTCGATATCTGTATTCATTAATAGGGCGAATAAAAGCAAATATTGATATAATACACATAACAAATATTCCGGATAAAAATATTTTGTTTTGTTGATATTTTTCTTTTATAAGTAATGAAAGCGGGAACAGATATATAATAATAACAAACGGAATAACAAATACGAATAATCTGTCTTTGCAAGGATATTCTTGAAGTAGCACCAAAGCTAATGTTAATAAAACTGGGCCACCAAATAAAAATATTTTTCGTATGTTTTTGGCAAAAATAATTCCGAACAATGCATATACCAGAAAATTATAATTTTTAAATTTAATTTTGTCATCCCAAAAATCAATCATGTCTGAATAGTGTGCAACAATTATGCCTTTTAAAAAAACTAAATAATAAACTAATAACATAATTATCGTAAAACTTGCACCAATCAAGAAGTTTTTCATACATTTTTCTTTTACGGCACCAATGAGCAAATAAACACAAACAAATGGCAATATGTATAACGATGTCATTGAGAAAAACGGCGTAATTCCGAGCAATGAAAATTTTATAGCATTTTTTATAAATGAATCCTCTTTAACATTTATATGTAAAGTAATTATCAAAATCAAAATAGAAATTAATGCCTCAAGTGAATATTGTTTAAAATTAACCGAAAAAGTTATCAACAAAGGGCACAACGAAATTGCACCAAGACCGATTGCCGTAATAAAGCGATTTTTAAAGATTTTCCAGAGCAAATAACCAAAAGTCGGGATGGTCAAAATCCCTGCAATAAACGGCACTACTCTCAAAAGCAAATCTGATTGATACGGCGTAATTGTAGATATATCTGCAAAATTATGTATAAATTTTGCTAAAATCATGAACATTGGCGGCGCTACTTGAAGTCTTTGAAGTGGCTGTAAATATGTCAAATAACCTTCTGTCTCAAACAAATTTCGCGCAAGATTAGCTTCGTCTCTAAATAATGATGGATTATAAATAAAAAGCGCCGTACGTACGGCTATTCCACTTATTATAAATATCAAAATGATTATATTGTATAGATTTATGTTTTTAGTATTCATTTAAGTTCCTCAAAATTATTATATTGGAAATTGTAATTTATCGCAATATTATTAGCGAATAAAAGTGTTAATTTATACGAGTGTGTATTGATTTTCAATACGAGTCTTACATAAGTTAAAAAATCCAAAGTAGCAAAAAAAAATTTCACGAGGTTTTATGTTGTTGTGACAAAAGGAGACACTATGGAAACTAGTTTTGATTCATCTACATATATCCAAACGCGTAAAATAATTAAAAATAATGTTAAAAATAATGCACAAAATTACAAAAAATCATTGGATGTTTCTTGGGCAACTACAGATACTGCAAAAAATTATAAACAAGTCATGGAAGATTGTATTACATATCCTACATCAGGACGTATAGCTAAGTATCAGTTTGTTAAAATGGTTCCCTATGAATATTCTGATACGGTTATTTGGCGTAACGAACAACTTGTTTTAAATAATGATAAGCAAGCTAAAAATTTGACGGAGATTTACAAAGGTGCTTATAAAAAGATTTATCATAGGACTAAAAAAGCCCGTGAGTATATAATTAAAAATAACCGTATAAATTTTGATTATGTTACTAAATCAAAGGGTTATGGATTAGTTGACAGAATTAGAATTTTGTTTACTAGAGTAAAATAAATAGTTACTCAAAAAGAGGCGCCTTG
>JAZSRN010000071.1:0-2368 GCA_045538535.1 Candidatus Gastranaerophilaceae bacterium
ATCCATTCGGAATACTTTTGATTGAGGATTTAACCACCTCTCTGGAGTGCATGCTCTACAAGCGGGTGATTGAATCAATGAAAGAAAAAGAAATTGTCTTGACCCCCGGTGTGCCGATCGTGCTTAGCGGTACTATCAGCCGCAAAGATGGAGAGGATAGCGAAGATTCCGAGGGAGACAGCTTCCGCATTATGGTGGATGAGGTGAATTACCTCAAGGAACTCATGAAACAGGAAATTTCCGAAGTTATCGTCTATTGCGACGGTTTGAGCTGCTCGGTCGATAAGTGGCAGAAAATCCGCTCTTTTGCAGAGAATAACCCCGGTGAAACCCAGTTGGTAGTCTGTTACTCAACAGAAAATGATGAACATGTTTTCATTGATACCCAAATTAAGTTTATGCTCACCTATGAACTTTTTAATGACCTAAAAGCGATGTTCGACGAGAAACATATTAAACTAAAATCCAAACCCTTTGTCGGCAAAGCTCGCAGAGTTTGGAATGCTCCGCCCAAAGAGGAGAAGCATTAAGAGGGGTGGAGGTTTGTTTTTTTGACATGACCCCAAAAAGTTGGACAAGTTAATGTTATTATTCGGAATGAGTCCGGTACTGTACCGGACTCATTCCGTTCAATACTAAAGATACTCTCTCATTATAAAAATAGCAAATATATTCTTCAAGTTTTTTAATAAATTCTTCAACTGTTCTAAATTTTTCTCCGTTAAACATTTCTGATTTTAATCTGCCAAAGAAATTTTCCATTACGCTATTATCAAGACAATTGCCCTTTCTGGACATACTTTGAGTTATATTATGTTTTTCTAATAACGCACAATAATGTTTATGCTGATATTGCCAGCCTTGATCAGAATGCAGCAATGGTCTTGCTGTTTCTGGCATCTTAATGAACAATTTATTTAGCATATCTTTAGTCTGCTCAAAATTAGGACTTTTACTGATAGAATAACTCAAAACTTCCTTATTAAAAAGATCTATCACAGGAGAAAGATATATTTTTTCATCACAAACTGAAAATACAGTAACATCTGTTGCCAGTTTTTCCCAAGGTTTTTCTGCCTTGAATTGACGATTTAATATATTATCTGCTTTTTTACCAACATCTCCTTTGTAAGAACGATATTGCACTTTCTTTTGCTTCCCTTTTAAGTTCATTGTTTTCATCAACTTATGTATTGTTTTGTGATTATAGTTATAACCTTGATTTCGCAAAATTACATGTACACGCCGATAGCCGTAATAACCCTTATTTTGTTCAAAAATTTCTTTAATTTTTATCTTTAAATCCTCATATTTATCAGGATTATTTAAAATTTTCAGGTGATAATAAAAGGTGCTTCTCGACATTTTAGCATGTTGCAGTAACTCGCTTAACGGAAATTTGAGCCTTAATCCTTCAATTATTTTTGCCATTTGGCTTTTTGCTCTTCCTCTTCTCGGATTAAGGCATCCAATTTTTTTAAGAAAAGATTCTCCAAAAGTAATCGACGATTTTCTGCAATAAGTTCTTCTCTTGTATATTCTTCAAGAGGTTTGCTTCTATCTCCATTCTCATCTAAAAGTTTTCGCTCATTAAATGCTGGCATAAAGTTTATTCCTCCATTCCTTTGGTAACCTTTAACCCATCGGCGAACTGTTGTTCGATACCGGTCAATATCTTTTTCGGTTAAAACATTCCAATATTTTCGTACTACCTCATGATAATTCAAATGATTTTCTGTTACATCTAATATAACAGCTTTTTTGAATTTTTCATCATAATAGTTACAAAATTTTACCTTTTTTTGCATAATATGCACCCCTTTCGTTGTGTCCAACTTTTGGGGTGCACTTCAGGGTGTGGGGGCGGCGTTAGTCCCCACAAAAAAGATCATATTAGCGGCGAGATTTTTTGCGTTGTCTCATTCTTTCCAGATAGATTCGCATTTTTGCTTTGGTGGCAGGACTGATTGAGGCATCAAACTCCGCTCTTTCTGCACCGCCTTGCGGAATAATCTGCTTGCTTCCTGTCATTCTGGTTTGAATTTGAATCATTCGGTGTGCCTTTTCAAAGCGGTCAATATCGACATCGAGCATTTGATTTTGCTCTTCCTCGGAGAGTTCAAAAAATTTATCAACTCTGCCTGCGACATAACTATTCATCATGTTACGCATCTGGCGGCGAGATTTTTCCTGATTAATGGTAATTAGGTGCTTATTGAGTAGATTTGCTTTTTGATTGGCGGGAATCTGATCCATAAACTTCAGTTTTTCTTCAACTGATAACTCTGTAAAGTCTTTAGACTCAAGGAATTTGCCGACTTCTCCTGCTTGCATATCCAATGGGTCGGGGGCAGTCGGCTTGATTTCA
>JAZSRN010000086.1:0-5244 GCA_045538535.1 Candidatus Gastranaerophilaceae bacterium
GATAACAACTCCTTGGCTCACAGAACGACATGGCTACGATCCGACTTGTGCAATTCCAGAGTTGAGCCCTGGGCTTTCACACCTAACTTAAACAACCACCTACGCTCCCTTTACGCCCAGTTATTCCGGACAACGCTCGCCACCTACGTATTACCGCGGCTGCTGGCACGTAGTTAGCCGTGGCTTTCTCCTGTGGTACCGTCACTTTCTTCTTCCCACAGATCAGAAGTTTACAATCCGAAAACCTTCTTCCTTCACGCGGCGTTGCTGGGTCAGAGTTTCCTCCATTGCCCAATATTCCTAACTGCTGCCTCCCGTAGGAGTCTGGTCCGTTCTCAATACCAGTGTGGCCGTTCATCCTCTCAGATCGGCTATTCGTCGTCGCCTTGGTGGGCCGTTACCCTCACCAACTAGCTGATGAAACGCAAGCTCATCTATTACCGGATTGCTCCTTTCACCCCTGCCCGATGTCAGGCCGTGGTCATATGCGGTATTAGCAGTCGTTTCCAACTGTTATCCCCCTGTAATAGCCAGCTTGCTCACGCGTTACTCACCCGTCCGCCACTAGCAAGTCGTTAGCACGAAGACACCTATTTCTGCTTTGTTTTAAAGCACTTGATTTGCCTTAAGAATTGATTAATCAATTCTTGGACGCTGTCTAGATATCTTTGTGCTAACTACTTACTCGTTCGACTTGCATGTTTGAAGCACGCCGCCAGCGTTCGTCCTGAGCCAGGATCAAACTCTAATGTTAAACTTTTAACTACTTGCGTAGTTTAGGTTAATTATTAGATTCGCATCTTACACTTGATGCATTTTATTTAATACCTGAACTCGATAACTCACATTGACTTGTTTAAACAACTTCGTAAAGTTTATTGTGTTTAATTCTAATTATCTATTCAATTGTCAAGGTTCTTGCCGACACTTATTGGTGTCAACATGGGTATTTTACTACAATGCAAACACATTTGTCAACACTTTTTCAAAAATTTTTTAACTTTTTTCAATTTTTTTTGACTTTTTTCTTAACACATACCCATGTGTTCGCTGTTTTGCATAAAATTTAACGTTTTTTGTGTCACAAATAAAAATTCAAAATCTACAAAAATAAAAAAAAGAATAGAAACATCTACTCTTTTTCCGTTGTTGATTTATTGCAGTTTTTTCAAATAATCTGCAAGATCCTTATATGCATCAGAACCCCACATTGCTAATCTTTCATCATCAGGATAGTTTGCAAAAGTTTTATCTTTTCCTTCCGGAATAAAAATAAAATCATAAGACCAACCATATTTACCACCCTTTTCTAAAGCAATTTTTCCGTTTATTTTTGAAGTAAAGCAAACAGGTTCCTTTCCATATTGAGTATAACACAAACATTCTACAAAATATGCCTCTCTGTTTTCTATGTTTTGCATCAACTTTAGAATTCCATCTTCGCCTAAAGTATCCTCAACATAATGCGTATATGGTCCAGGAAAACCCTTAAGTGCAGGTATAACAAGACCTGAATCATTTTTTAATGTATCACATTTTAAAAGATCACTAGCGTATTTTGACGAATATTTCGCCACCTCTTCAAACGTATCAGCTTGAAGTTCCGGGCATTCAATTTTTTTGTTGTCAATTTCAAAGCCTAATGGTTCGAAAAACATTTTAGCAACTTTAACTTTTGCCCAGTTTCCTGTAATATATGTAATTTTCATTTCCTACCTCCCGTAAGATTGTAGCATATGTGACATTTTAAGTCAAATAATAAACAAAAAAGAGTAGAACTGTCTAACCTTTATAAAGTTTTAACAACAATCATTTGGTAAATGTTTTCATCAATTGTTATCTTTAAATCAAACTCTCCAGATTCGTATACAACTATCTTATATGTATTGTTTCCAATCATATCATTTAATGATATACTCATTTTTGTTGTATCATATTCAAATGTTATACTTCCAACACCATTTTCAGTTGTGATTTGTACAAGCGAATAAGAAACATCGCCAATAAATATTTTATTGCCTTCAACTGTACAATTTTTTAAGTTGTTGAAAATGATTTTTGGAGCTTGTTCGATAGGAGTATCGGATCCTCCTTCGTCATCATTGCCTGGATCATCTGGAGTTTCATTTGGATCATCCGGAATTGTTGGTTCTGATTCGCCTGGATTTTCTGAATTTGCTTTCGCAACAACGTACACCTTTGCCGTTGCATCTGCACTAACACCCTTGTATTTTGCTTTAATAACAATTTCCGTTTCTCCGACAACGATGCCATGAATTCTATTTTGACTATTTACACTCTTAATGCTAGCAATGTTTTTGTCTTTAATTTCAAAAGTAACAAATGCATCTTTATGAGAAACAGTGTAATTTATTACTGCCTCTTCATCAACTTCAACAATTATATTTTTGACAGTAACATTCAAATCGATTGATTCATCTTTTGGTATAGCAAAATAAACAATAACTCCACTCAACACCGCAACTAATACTGTTGCTAGCGCTATGAGCAGCTTCTTCATTTGTATAACTCTCCTTTTATTCTTTTGTATCTATAAAATGCACTATAATACAGTCCATTTACCTACTTTCATTGCGTTCAAGCAATACTCAACACTTTCTTCTAGTGACATGTTTGTCGTATCAATAACTATTGACTCTGGCAAAATTTTAAGTGCACCATGATCACGATTTACATCTTTATAATCCCTTTCTTGCAATTCTTTCAATACCGTCTCAAAATCAACCTCGTTGCCCATTGCTCGTTGCTGTTCGAATCGTCTTTTAGCACGAACTTTTTCATCTGCAGTACAGAAAAATTTATAGTCCGCATTAGGCAAAACATGACTACCAATATCTCTACCTTCCATAACTAAATTATGAGTTTTTGCATAACCTCTTTGAAGTTTTAAAACTTTTTCACGAATGCAAGTAAATGGCGATATTTTCGCAGAAAGTGCGCTTATTCTTTCTGTGCGAAGTTTGAGAGTGTAATCAATTCCATTTACAAAAACATGTTGTTTTTCGCCTATAAATTCAATAGACAAATTGATTTGTTTGGAAAAATTTTCAATATACTCTTCGCTTATTTGTGTTTCATCAAGATTCATATAATCAAATGCACACGCAATGCCTCTATAAATCGCACCAGTATCAAAAACATCAAAACCTAAACGCTTTGCAAGAGCCTTTGCTATCGTACTTTTTCCGCTACAAACATAGCCGTCAATAGTAATATTTGTACATTTTTTCTGCACCAACTTTTTTTGTATAATTTCAAAACACTGTTGTGCAGTTTGGTTTAAATCAATAAAAGAATTATCTACAACAACGCTATCTTTTGAAGGTTTAAGCGGTGCGACATCTCGTGTTGTATCGCGTTTATCTCTTTGCCTTAAATCCGCCAAAACTTGTTCATAATCAGCCTCTACGCCACGACCAATCAGCTCTTCATATCGTCTTTTTGCACGAACTTTATCGTCTGCGGTCAAAAAGATTTTCACATCGGCATTTGGCATAACAACCGTGCCAATATCTCTGCCTTCTATAATACAGTTGTTGTTTTGAGCAAAATCCTGTGCATATGCAAGATATTGAGCTCTTACTTGCGGAAAAACTGATATTTTCGAACTAAGTTGAGCAATTTCTTCACTCCTGAGCAAACTTGTAACATCTTCGCCATTTACAAGCATTTTCTGAGTATCGCCAACAAAATCAATACTCAATTTTACTTGTTTTAAAAACCTGTCTACATTTTCATCATCTAAGTTTTCATAACCTAATTTTTTAAAGCCAACAGCAAATGCTCGAAAAATAGCGCCGGTATCCAGAACTTTGAAATCATTTCCTAATTTTTGAGCCAATATTTTTACAAGAGTTGATTTTCCACTTCCTGTAAAACCGTCAACCGCAATATTTATCATAAATCCTCCACTTATTTTTTATAGTTTAACACTTTAAACAAAGAAATCAAAATAAAAAAGAAGAAAAATTAAAGATAGTTATACACTCTTTTCTTTTTCTTCTTTGATTAAATCTTTTTCAATAAACTTTAACGCTTTTTCAAGTTGAATATTGTTGTTTGCATTGAATTCTTCGATTGTTTTGTTTATATATACGTCCGGCTTGATCACTCCGTCATAATCGAATATGTCCCACGTATATTTTGTTGGAAGTTTTGTAAATTTTCCACCTGTAAAGTCAAAATATCTTTTGCAAGCACTAAACAATTTTCCATCTAGCTTGAAATTTGCCAATTGGCCATAACAAATTGTTGGTTGGCCTGCGTCTGTACCTAGAATTGTAGCATTTAAGTCTTTTTTCAAAAAACCAACAGCAAATGTTCCGCTTGAGAACGTTTTTTCATTCATTAAAACATAGGTTTTTATTTTTCGTTCTTTTAGCCAGTCTTTCAACGGATTGATTATTTCGCTGTTTCCGCCAGTATTGTTTCTTACATCGACTAAACACGCTTTTGGAAGCTTTTTGCAAGACTTTTTAATATCATCCATAAGTTGTGCAAATGAATAATCGTCCATTTCTCTGCATCTAAGATATTTTACAAATAATATGTCACCTTTTAGTTCAAAACTATAATTTTTTTGAGGCGTAAAATTTGATTTTTGATTATCTTTTTGTGAAAATGTAAAAGTTACTGGCTTCTTATTTTTTAAAGAATATTCTATGGTGTCATCTGAGGCACCTAATCCAACCATTTTTAGAGCTTCCGGAGATTTTAAGTAAACATCTCTTAGTCTTGCAATCATCCATGTATCAACTTCATATGCAACAAGCTGTTTAAGTTTGTCTACAACCTTGTCAATTGGATATCCATTTACGTATTCAAGTTTTTGATAGTTATCATTGCATTTAAAATAAAAATCATTTCCAATATTTATAAGATTTGCATCTACTGTTGGAAAAGAATAATAATAGTTTGTGTGAGCATCTTTAAAAAGCGCAAAAAGTCTGAGCATACCCGCTTCAAAATCTAATTCATTTAAGTTGTCAACACTTTTTAAAAACTTTTCTTTTTGCTTGTCGAAATCTTCTTTTGAAATGTCGTGATAAAGATTTATGTGTTCTTCTTCAAGGATCTCAAAAACTTTGTTTACAAATTCTTTTCGTTTCAATATTAACCCCTTATTTTGAAAATTCTATGTCATTTTTGGTTTTTAAAACATTTTTCGCAATCAGTTCTGACCATGGTTCTAGATTTTTTATGTCTTTAAGTTTGTTTATTTCA
>JAZSRN010000021.1:0-2812 GCA_045538535.1 Candidatus Gastranaerophilaceae bacterium
GCAGAAATACCTATAATATCAAATTTGGAATTTTTACAAGTAATAGTGACAGTAGAACCGTTTAATTCTAATTTTATCAACTCATCTTGTAATCTTGAAATGATTTCTCCAAGTTTTTTTGCAGGTAATGTAAATCTACCCTCAGTTTCTATATTCGCATCAATAAGTGTTGTTATAGACAAATCAAAATCCGTCGCAGTAAGTTTAATTTGATTTTGCCCGATTGTTTCAATCAAAACATTCGCTAATACAGGCTGTAAGCCTTTTACGACAGTTGCTCTTTCAACAATTCTTATACCGTTTAATAAATCGTCTTTTCTTGCAACGAATTTCATATCTATACCCCTTAAATTAACTCTTTTACAAGGAATATTTTATTACAAAATCCCGCTCAATACAAGAAATTTATTTTGAATCTATATTTTTTAAACATTCAACAATTTTTTCTGTTGCATCAAATTTTGCAAGATGAGAAGTGTTTTGTTTCAAATAATTTATTTTAATCGGATTGTCCAATAATTCCAAAATAACTTTTCGCAAATTATTCGGCTCAAGTTCACTGTCTTCCAAATACACACAAGCTCCGACTTCTAATAAAGATTTTGCATTAATCCTTTGGTGATTAGCAGCCGCATGCGGATACGGAATCAATATCGGCGCAACCGTTGATGCACAAATCTCAGACAAACTTAGAGAACCGGCTCTTGAGATAACAATATCAGAAGCTTTTAAAACAGATATCATATCCGAAAAATAAGGTTTGATTATCAATTTTCTATCCTGCTCCCATGCCGGATAGACAAGTTTTAATTTTTCAATGGTTTCATCATAATTTTTCTTTCCTGTTTGAAAAATTATTTGCATATTTCTGTCTTGAACAAACTCTTTTAATATCTCAACAAAAGTTGAATTAATAGATTTAGCCCCTTGAGAGCCACCCATAACCGTCAAAGTTAAATTATTTTCCAAGCCCAAATTTTTGAGAGCATCTTCTTTTGTTATAGTTGAAAACTCTTTACGAATAGGGTTTCCGGTGATAACTACATGTTTATTTTGAATATATTTTTTTGCTTTTTCAAATGCTAAAGATACAAATTTAGCCCTTTTACACAATCTTCTTGTAACCAAACCCGGCATTGCATCACAATCATGCATCATATAAGGAGTTTTTGTTATTATACAAGCAATAATCATTGGTGCTGAAACATAACCTCCGGTTGCAAAAACAGCTTTTGGCTTGTATTTTTTAATATATCGAACAGAATAAAGAATCGCTCTTACTAATCGAATTCCCCAATAAAAGAATTTAGGATTTAATTTTCTTGGCATACCGGAAATTCCAACGTGTAAAAATTTGTAGCCTTTAGAAGTTGCTAACCCAAATTCCATATTTCTTTTATTGCCTACATAATACACTTTATTTTCTTCGCTCAATGCATCAGCAACGGCCATGGCAGGGTAAATATGTCCGCCGGTTCCTCCACCGGTGACAAAATACGCTTTTTTATATTCGTTTGACATTAGTGTAATTCCTTATTTTTTTCACGTTATCTTTTGATATATTCAATAAAATTCCAACCATACATAATGATACCATAACAGAAGAACCGCCGTAACTAATAAACGGCATCGGAACCCCTGTTGCAGGAACAAAAGAACTTGCAACCCACATATTCAAAAAACCTTGGAAACAAATCGAAAAAGTTAATCCGAGTGCAAGCAGTTTTCCGTACATATCTTGGCATTTTGTTGCAATAATAAATCCTCTTTGCAAAATTGTCCAAAATAAACAAATTATCAACAAACACCCGATAAACCCATGTTCTTCTCCTATTACCGCATAAATAAAGTCGGTATGGGCTTCAGGCAACCAAGCCAATTTTTGCTTTGCACTGCCGTATCCTACACCATACAACCCGCCTGAAGCAAAAGCTACAAGAGATTGTATTACGTTATAACCCGCACCCAACGGGTCTGCATCAGGGTTTAACCAAGTTATTATCCTCGAAGACTGATAACCTTTCATACCTTTTAATAACATTAACGGTATAAAACAAACAGTAGCAGTCAAAAAAAGTTTGACTGAGCCACCGGCACAAATATAAATAACCACTGATGTTGCAAGTAATAACAATAACATACTCAAGTTTGGTTGCATGTAAATCAAACCCATCATAATCAGAATAGGTATAAAGGCTAAAACTATTTTATTATTGTCAAAAAGATTTGTATTTCTGTAAAAAACTCCTGATAATAACAATACAACAGCCGGTTTTGCAAACTCGGATGGTTGCATGGACAGAGGCCCTATATTTATCCATCTTTGTGCGCCGTTAACCGTAACACCGGCAACTTTTACTATGATTAACAAAATAATTACAACAAGCGCAAACGGCAATGTAAATGCCATTAGTTTTTTATAATGAAAATTAGATAAAAATTTAAGTCCAATTAGTCCGGCTATAACCCCAAAAAGTTGTTGAATCATAAACCTTGCCGGATTCACTCCCATTTCTGCGCATTTTGGAGCACTTGCGGAAAATATTGACATCAAGCCTATCACAACAAGAAATATTACTGCAATAAGTAAAGGTCTGTCTGATTGCATGTTTTGAGAATTAAATTCTTCGTTATTAATTTTCTCATTTTGATAAGACATAATTCTTGAAAACTTCTCCCCTGTGTTCATAACTTTTGAACATATCAAAGCTTGCACATGCCGGTGATAGCAAAACAATATCCGGCTTCAAATTTATAGATTTATCTATGGCATTTTCTAATGTATCTTCTTTTATTATATTATTAAAACCGT
>JAZSRN010000037.1:0-14867 GCA_045538535.1 Candidatus Gastranaerophilaceae bacterium
ACAGTCTCGTACGCTCCATTTTTTTGCGTCTCAAATTAATTGATATTACGAGACGAGAACTCACAAGCGGAGCTTGTCTAGTTCGAGCGAGGAGCGAGCGGAGGCTGGAGCGCTTTTGTGATTGGATGAAATCCAAAAAGCAAAACGCGGAATTGCCGTTTATCGCGAGCGACTCAAGACAGTCTCGTACGCTCCATTTTTTTGCGTCTCAAATTAATTGATATTACGAGACGAGAACTCACAAGCGGAGCTTGTCTAGTTCGAGCGAGGAGCGAGCAGAGGCTGGAGCGCTTTTGCGATTGGATGAAATCCAAAAAGCAAAACGCGGAATTGCCGTTTATCGCGAGCGACTCAAGACAGTCTCGTACGCTCCAGATTATTTTAAAATCGAACTTTATTTATAAGAACCTGCAAAATCAATAGTTTGGCGGGTTTTTAAATTTACGATTTAAATCGTTTTTAAATATTTTGACATAATAAAGTGGAAAAAGCCTTGTTTTATGGTCTTTTCAAAAGTTCGACTCACTTTAAGATAAAACTTATTTTTTATTTTCTAATATTTCTTTCATTTTCCACTTCAAAAGTAGTGCGATATATTCAGCACGCTTTTTATCAATTTCTTTTTGTGAAACAGTTTCTTTTGGTATTTTGATAATTAGTCCTATTCTTTTAGTCATAATTTTCCCTTTTTGTCATGCTGAACTTGTTTCAGCATCTTATAATCTGCGCATGTTACAATAAATCTATGAACAAAACTTATGCAGTATATATTTTAACAAATTACAATGAAACAACATTTTATATTGGCGTAACCGGTGATTTACAAAAAAGAATTTGGGAGCATAAAAATAAAGTTGTTGAGGGTTTTACTAAAAAATATAATGTTGATAGATTAGTATACTATGAAGTAACCGAAGATGTTGAATCTGCACTGAACAGAGAAAAACAATTGAAGCGTTGGCACAGACAATGGAAGATAAATTTAATTAAAGAAATGAATCCCGAGTTTAAAGACTTATCTGAACAATGGTAAGATGCTGAAACAAGTTCAGCATGACAAATAATATTTTTTTATTGCAGAAATAAAAATTTTATCTGATAAAGAATCTATAAAATTTTGCAATAAAAAGTTTGATTTTGGCGACGTTATCTCCATTTTTTGTGTCCAAAAATAATTTTTATCTATGCCTATGGTGGTGATGATGATGTTGTGGAACTGAAATTATCCTCATCAAATCTATAAAATTTGCAATATTTTTAGATGTCATATAAGTATCCATAATATTGCGATATTCATTATAATTTATCGTTCTTGGATTAGAATTCGAGTCATTATAAGTCGATGCAAGATGTTTTACAAGATTGGCCGTCATAACCTTTTGTTGACGAGACATCGGATAATAGTGTGTTGAATTCCAATTTCTTTCCTCAGCCTTAACAACTTCATTTACAGAAATTTGGCCATTCGGTTCAATTTGCGAATCTATTTCACTAAAAACATCTCTCATGTTTTTTTCGTAATTTTCGTTATTAACATCACCATAAATAAAACATTTCGGAACATTCATCACCGGTGTCGGTACAACGTAATGCGTATGAGGCATTATCGGATGGTAATGATAATGTTGAGCATTAGCTTCTCCGCTAGGAGCCAACGATACGAGAGCAATAGCAGCAGCACCCGCGGTATTCTTTAGCGTGTTCTTTTTATCTGATTGGTGACCTTGAAATTGTGTATTCGCTCCAAAATTTATTGCAGAAACTCGCATTGTTACCTCCGAATTAATTACATATTGTATATAATAATTGCAAACAAAAAAATTTGTTATATTTATGAAGAAACTTTAAACAATTTGTCCGTAAAAACATGGACACGTTTTTATTGAAATCAAACTGGCGACTTTTATTTTTTCGGCAATACGTTATACTGATTTTGTGGTTAAGGTTAAAGCCCTCGACGGTAAAAAATCGTTTGCCATACAAAGTGCAGACTTGTTATAGGGAGAAGTATGGGTTATATACATTGCTGTGGGTCTTTACATAAAACAAAGACTTTTAAAATAGTGCCGGAAAACAATTATCTTGAATGCGAACTAGATATTCTGCATCAATGCCCAAAGTGTGGGTCTAATATTTTTCAATTAACAAGAATTAATAATAAGAATGAACTTTCAGTTATTAGAAAAAGCAACAACAAAGGGAAAAAATTTTTCGAAAGATTAAAGTCCAAAATTCTTTACGAAATAAAAATTATCGACTACAAAAAATTTTCGCACACAAATTTCTATTTAAACTACAACGAATTTGGAATTAAAAAAAGATGTTATTCAAATTTTTCTTCTTTAAAATTAGGTAAATTTGAAAACTTATAAATCTAATATCCCCTGTTTATACTATCAATTAATCGGGGCAAACGCCCCTTTTTTTAAATATTTAGTGTTGGAAATATTATGAAAATATTTTTTCAAGTTTTTAGTATGGTAAAAATATGTAATAGCTAATTTATAAAAAGGAATTAAGATGAAATTATCCCCAAAGGAAAAAGATGTTTTGACTTTGGTTGCCTTGGGCTACTCGGATAAAGAGATTGGAGTGCAACTTAAAATTTCTTACGCAACCGTAAGAACTTATGTTGACAGAAGTGTTTTAAAATTGCAAGCAAGAAATCGTACCGGAGCTGCAGTTATTTTTGCATTGAAATATAAAACACATTTAGCATTTAAAGATTTATCAAAATAACAATAAGTTTGAATTGTTAATCAGATTTCTTTGAATAAAGAAATCTGATTTTGAAAGGAGAAGGATGAAAAAAACAACCTATTTAACATATCTAAACCCAATTACAAATCAAAAAGGAATATTTACACGCGAAACACTACAAAAAATGTCGAACGAACGATTTGAATTTTGCGAAAAAGCAATTATGGAACAATTAAAACAAATAGGAATACCCAAAGAATCGGCTTTAGGAACATACACAATTCCAAACACGAACAAACCTAAAATTTATTATGATAAATTACTGCCAGAATCAGATATTATCGGTTATGAATGGATTACTTTACCCGGTTCTTGTGATGAATGTAAAAAACTGGCAAAGACCATATTTAAAAACATAAAACAAATACCAGATAAACCACATCCAAACTGTCGTTGCAAAATATATGCACTTTATTCCTAATTTTTTGCTATAATCTTATTATGAAATATATACTGATAATAATTACTATAATATTATCTATAAATACAGTTTTTGCAGAACAAATTCTACCTAATGAGATTAATTCAATTACATATTATATCCACGCAAAAACAACCGGGCAAAAAGGTAAAAACTTTTATCTTTGCGCAAATTCGACACCTTGTTCCACTGAAAATATAGTAAAAGAGTATTATACTTCTCGAAATTACAAAGTTATGAGAGCTGAAGTCGCAGTATGGCAAGGACTTTTTGCATTAGCATTTTTCGATGAAATATTCTACAATCACGACTTTACACTCTCTGCCGACTTACCTCAAAATTTTTTCAATGATGATGAGTTATATATTTCACATAAAGCGATGTATGATCAAAAATACAAACTCATATATAACTCCAATGATTTAAATACTTACATCAATACCCAACTTCAAAAATTAGGTAACATTGAAACTAGGATACTACATGATGGCCCACTTGAAGGATACAATAACTGTGCAGAATATATTTCTTCAGACATTGTGCAAAATTTCTTAAAAACAATCGATAGCAAAATTTTTGCCAAAATAGTTTATAGAATTGCACAAAACCCAAACAAAAATCGTGCAGGTATTGCTGATTACGTTATTTGGAACGATAAAGAAATATTTTTTATTGAAGTTAAAAGGGAAAATGAAAAACTTCGTACAAAACAAATTGATTGGGCATTATTTATGTTAAACAACAAAATTCCAATCAAAATTATTAGGGTTAAGAGCATTTAAAATTTAAACTCACAATTTATTCAGAAATACTTTATAAAAAATCTGATTTTGAAAGGAGAAGGATGAGAAGAATAGTTATTCACTGGTCTGCCGGTGGGTATTATCCCACTGCGCACGAAAAAGAATGTTATCATTTCTTAGTCGACAAAAATGGAAAAATTTATACCGGAAGATTTGCCCCAGAAAACAACAAAGTCTGTAAAATAGGTAAATATGCAGCACACACCGGAGGCGGCAATACAGGTTCAATAGGTGTTTGTATGTGCGCAATGGCGGGCTTTAAAAATGCTAATGATGTTGGACATTACCCTATTAAAAAAATCCAATTTGAAGCTTGCATGAAACTTTGCGCTGAATTGAGTAAAAAATACAATATTCCAATATCACCATCAACCGTATTTACCCATTACGAATTTGGGCAAAAAAATCCGTCCACAACAAGCAACGGAAAAATTGATATAACATATCTTCCGCCATATCCTTGGGTTTTGAAAGAAGATATCGGAAGTTTTATTCGTTCAAAAATTAAATGGTATTTGGCAAACATATAAAAAGGAGCAAGTATGGTAAGTGTATCTTATTACAATTTATCCGGAGGAATTAATCAATCCCGGACTAAAACCGAATTAGGATTAAACACTAAAAAATTATTCTGGACAGACGCGCAAAATATTGAAATTTACAAAAATAGAGGACTTATCCGACAAAAGGGTAATTCTTTATTTTTAGAATTGCCGGAAAACGAAAAAATAACCGGCTTGGCACAAATGGGTTCAGAAACATCTTCAAAGCTAGTTATAACAACAATATCCGGTCAAATATTTGTTTATGATAAATCAAAATTAAACCTAACAAAACTTGATAAAACTTTATCCGGCACAAAACCACGATTTGAAAAATTTTTGAACGGCCTTTTGTTAATGAGCGAATCTGATGGGTTGCATTTCATCAAAAACAATGAAACCTTTGATATTGTTGATTGTAACTTGACCGACAACGAAAACAATCCCATTACAAATGGACAAATAGCAGTTTTTGCCGGCCGAGTTTGGGTAGGTATAAATTCGACAATTTATTATTCAGCACTTGGAACATACAATGATTTTCAAACCGAAAATGATGCCGGATATATTAGCGATTTTCATACAAATACAGATAATATAACTGCGCTAAAACCATACAAAAACTATTTGGCAATTTATAAAAAACAAGCCGTATATTTATTGAGTGGAACTACTCAAGACAACTTTGCAATAACACCATTTTGTAATATCGGCGCAAACTCAGCCTCTAGCGTTTTAAATGTTGCTAATAGACAATATTTCGTCAATTCTGCAATTTACGCACTCGAAGAAACCGGTGAGCTTAATCAAATTCATCTTGGCGAACAAATTTCTGAAAACATTAAAGATGAATTTATAAAATTTGATAGCAATCGATTAGATGAAATATTTGCACTTTACTATGAAAACAAAAATCAAATTTGGTATTATTTTCCATATCAAGCAAACGAATTTTTCAAAACAATTTGGATAAATGATTGCACAAACAAAGCTTGGTACAAAAGAGTTTTACCACAAGATGTTACTATTGCAACAATTTTTGATAACGAAATTTATTTCGGAACAAATTCGGGCAAAATATATAAAGAGAATGTCGGCGAAACTTTTAACGGCAAAATTATCGAATTTATTTGGAAATCACCGTTTTTGTCTATAATTAACCCTCATCATAAAAAAATCATTGATGAATTTTATTTTGTAATTGATGACGAAAAGGATAATAAATTTAAATTTTCAGTTTATAAAGATTTTGTAGGAGAAGTATGCGAAGACTGTGAAGAAATTTATTCTATTCAACCGGATTATCTGATTTGGTACAAAGAAGATTCAGTTGACAGAATATCTTCATTCTGGCCCTCCGAAGAAGAAAATGCCCCTCTATGGTCAATAAACCGAGAAACCTTGGAGAAAGCCGAAATTTCAGGGTCGAATTATTCAATTCAATTATGTATTGAAGGTTATGACAAAAATTCAAACTGCGCGATTATCGGATTAGAATTCCGAGAAATTTATAACGACGATTAATAATGTACTGTTCATAAAGTGATTACGTAAAAAAGAGAAAGGAAATTTCAAAATGTCAGAAGAAACAAATGCTTATTCAGCGTTCATTCCGGAAGTATGGAGCGGAAAACTTAATTCAATGTTAGAAAAAGAATGCGTTATGCTTCAATGCGTAAACCGAAATTACGAAGGTGAAATCAAAAACCAAGGTGACAAAGTAAAAATTATCACTCCTGCGGCCGTTTCAGTATCAACTTTAGGCTCCTCAGCAATTACTTATTCTGAATTGGAACCTACATCAATGGATTTGGTTATTGATCAAAAGAAATTCTTTGCGTTCAAAATTAATGATGTTGCGCAAGTACAAGCAAATGCAGATATCATGGAAGCACACTTAACAAACGCCAAAAAAGCAATTGAAGAAGTGCAAGATGCATATCTACTTGCACAACACGCTAACGTTGAATCTTCAAATATTGTAGGTGCGGAAGATTCACCGATTACACTTGATAAGACAACTATCTATCAACAATTTGTAAA
Source organism: Candidatus Gastranaerophilaceae bacterium (assembly GCA_045538535.1). Classification (GTDB taxonomy): domain Bacteria; phylum Cyanobacteriota; class Vampirovibrionia; order Gastranaerophilales; family Gastranaerophilaceae; genus RUG14219. The sequence continues at coordinate 6,570 of JAZSRN010000037.1, forward strand.
CCTTGCGTTATGTCTCAAAAATTCGGATGCCGTTTCGACTTCAAAACGCCCTTGGGTTGTAATCAATCCTACTGTCGAATCTTATCTGTTACAAAGTACCGAATTTATTAATGCACACAATGTTGCTGATGAAACTTTACGCTCGGGTGCTATCGGAAGAATTGCCGGTATGGATGTATTGGTTAGTACAAACTTGACAAATATTGACGGCAAATTCTATGTTCTTGCCGGAACAAATGACGCAATAACTTTTGCTTCACAGTTAGCCAAAATCGAAAGTTTAAGAGATAAAGACAGTTTCTCTGATCTTGTTCGTGGCTTATACTTGTACGGAGCAAAAACCGTTCAACCAAAAGCCTTGGCTAAAATGATTGTAAAAGCCGCTTAAAATCGAGGTGTTTTATGTTCAACAAAATAAAACAACACATTAAAGAAACCGCAATCGTTGCAGTAAAGAAAGCCGAAGGAACACTTGGTTCTCAAAAAGGGCAACAGAAAAAAATGTTGGCTATCGAATTGGTCATTTCCAAATTGCCGGTCCCACAAATCTTTAAACCCTTAGTTGCAGCCTTGTTATCTGATGTAATAGACGATGCAATTGAGTTTGCGGTTTACTATATGAATTCTTTATGCGAGGAAAAACAATCATGAATTTTATAGAAAATAACGATTATTCTAATCAACAAAAATTTTCATCCGATGCCATAAATCAGATATCGACAGAAAATCAAAATGCACAAAACACAATGCCGACCGAAGATATGCAACCTAAAATGCAAAACTCTTCTTTGGCAAATATTGACAACGAAATTCAGTTTTTAAGGACTCTTATGCAAAACGGATTTATTTCGCCACAGCAAGGGCTAAATTGGTTTTGTGAAAGAATTAACAATTTAAACAAAGTGCAGGACAACGTGACGACAAAGTACGATTTTGCAAATAACGAATTTCTTAAAAAGACTGAATATAAATGTGTATTAGATTATTTAAAAAACACAAATGCCGATTTTGATGAGGATGAAATTTCTCAAATTACAGAACTTGTACAAAATCTTGAAAATAACGCTATAAAAAGATATTTGACAAATCAGGATTACAAGCAAAAGCAAAATGCCGAAAACACATTGGCAAAGCAAAAGCTTACCAATTCTGCACGAAAAGGTAGCGCAGATTTTTCGGGGCCTGTTTTTACCAGAGAAATGATTGGCAAAATGAACAGTACAGAATTTGTCAAAAACGAAAAAGCCATTATGGAACAACTTAAAAAAGGGCTTATTCACTAAACGACAAATAAATTGGAAATCGGGCTGTCAACAGCCCGATTTTTGTTAGAAAGGTTAATTATGAACTATCTTGAAATTATAAATAAATGTCTTACTGAATTGAATTATAAAAATATAACTCAATTTTCCGAATTAGTTAAAAATGAACACAAAAAAATTAAAAACATTATTAATGTTCTGAATTCAGAAATTTGCATCAGCGAAAATTGGCCGTTTTTAATCCAAAAACAAACCGTTGAATTGCCAGCCGGTCAAGGTTCTTTCAACAATCCAATTTTAGGTAAAATAGCGCACTTAAAAATCGGAAACAATACCCTTAAATATATTAATGATTTTGAAAGTTTTTTTACAAATTCCCAACCGACAAATAGCTATACTATTTTAAACGACACTATTCTTGTCCCACAATTTGCACAAGATAAAACCGTTGAAATTTATTATTATACCAACAATTCAGTAATATCAAAAGACGGAAATCTAAAAAAAACTTTTGAATTCGCAGATGACGAAACTCTTATCCCCGCAGCATTTGCAGAACCACTTTTGATTTATGGTACATGCCTGCGATTGAAAGGAAACCCTCAGCATATAAGATTTAGCTTTTGGTTAAGTATGTATAACACAGCATTAGCAAATATGCGTGCTTTTTACAAATCTACAATTCACGAAACTCCAAAAATCAAATTGAATAGGAATTAAGCTCAACCAAAATAAAAGATACTACATCTTTATTTGGCGCTATCACTCGGCTTTTAATACCTCCAAATATCTTATTTAACCCCTTAATTAACGCATAAAAAAAACAGGAAGTAATTCATTCCCCCCTGTTAAGATTTACACTAGCCGAAATATAAATAGCATGCTCATTATACATTTTTTCAGCAAAAATATCAATTATTAATATTATTTAATAAAGATTTCTTAACAAAAGGTTACGATGAATAAATTAACACAACAGCAAAAAAACTTTGTCCAAAAATATATAACAACGCTCGATGCATTATCAGCATTAGAATTTGCAGGATATAAAACCAAAAATAAAATATTTGCACAACAACTACTTGTACGTCCGGAAATTGTAAACGAAATAAAAAAACAACTTAATCAACAAATCAAATCTCTTAATGTTGAAAAAGGATACGTTATACAAAAACTACTACAAATCGCAGAATTTTCACTGGAAGAAGAAGATGTTCTTGACAAAGACGGCAACTACACCGGCAAGAAAAAACTGCGCGATACCACCGCCGGACTAAAAGCACTGGACACATTATGCAAATATCTCGGATTTAATTCCACACCAAAAGACTCCAACTACATAAACGCAAAAATCATTACTATTTCAAATTTAGACGACACAAAAATTTAAGGAAAGGTTATCTATGAAAAATACAGACTTAGAAAACAAAAACACAGAAGAATTACTTCTCAGTAACAAATCTCTCGACGAACTTATACGAGTAAAAATTCAACAAGAAATAAATTTATTGGAACAAAACAAAATTTCTACAGAAAAAACTATAATTTATGATATTAAAAAAGTTCCTAAAAATTTGATTTTTTCAAAAATTTCTTATTTTAAAGTGTTTAACAAACAAAACAAAACCGAATCATTTATCAATGGCATACAAGCAGATGGTCTTTTAGGCCTCCAAGACTCAATCCGACAAAAAATTCTGGAAGGCGAATGTGATGTATTCGCAAACGATGACATTTTTGTACGCTTTGACCGAACGGAAATCAATTAGTTATGTGCTTATTTATCAATGTTAACTCAAAAAATTCGGACAAATACTTTTCAAATCTCGCATTTTTATTTTTACGCTACAGAAACGTTTTAGTTGATGATTTTAAAAATAATCAATTAGAAAAAATCGGGTACTTTCAATTCCTCAAATCTTTTATAAATTCAATACAACCATTTTTCTGGATTATTATAGACAAAAATTCAAAAGAGTTTGCCGGTTTTGTTTATCTTGACAATTTTACCGGAGACAAAAATCAACTCCATTGTGCAGAAATCACTGGTTGTATTGAACAAAAATTCCGAGGACAATTTGCACAAAAAGCAGCAAAGTTTTTTTTCAAATATTGCTTACAAGATTTAGGTTTGAGCAAAATTAAAGCACAAATTTACCCACAAAACTATTGCGTCAAAGCGCTATTAATAAAATCCGGATTTAAAAAAGAAGGATTATTAAAAGCTGAAACACTCAAAAATGGACATCTTCAAGACATTGAAGTGTATGGTCTTGTAAAAAATGAATACGAAAGGATTAATAATGAAAATTGAAAAAGATGATTTAACAATAAAATTAACTGAAGAAAATGAAATTTATTTAATTGGCGATTTAGTAAAAAACTTTGATAGATACGACGACGACAGAGCAACACAACTAACCGACATTGATGCAGTTAAAAATGCCGTATATAATTCGCATTACGCAAAAAATAATTGGTACAACAAGATTGAACTTCCGGACATTTACGAACTTGCGCAAACACTAAAATCACACTTGAGCGAAAACTTATTTTCACATCCTGAAGCTATGTTTGACGTTACAGGAACTTCGCCAGACACTCAAATGTTAGCCAATCAACAAAAATCAATGTTAGTAAATGTTTTTGAAAAAATGAATATTGAAAATGAAATTGAAAAAGTTATTGATTCAATTGTTATGACGGGTGAAACAACTCTTTTTGTCGGTTGGGAAACAAAACTCAAACAAATAAGAAGGGCTAGAACTTTAGATGAAGAAATACTTGAACCAACAGAAAGCAAATTTATAATCGAAGAAAAAATCGCATACGATAACCCACGCGTAAAATTTATAAAACCCCAAGATTTTGTTTTTGACAAATCCGGCACTGAAAATTGGGATTCTTGTCAAAAATTTTATAGAACGTATCAATCATTAGACAATATTTTATCCGACAAATCTAACAATATGTTAACCCAAGAAAAAGTAGAAACACTGAAAGGAGTGGTGGCCAGCAAGAAAACAAAAAACAAAGAAGATAAGTCCACTAAAGGGAACAAACTGGAAGTTTTGGAATTTTGGGGGGATATTGAGCTTAAAGACGGAACTCTTTTGAAAAATAGGTTAATTGTATTAGCCGGCCGCAAAGAAATAATCCGATTTGAGGCAAACCCTTTTGTTATAAATCCGTTTATTCACGCTAATATTATAGAAAATCCGCATACAAACCGCGGGATTTCCCCCCTCAAAATTGCACTTTCACTCAATGATATTTCATCAACAATACTAAACAAACAACTCGATGCACTTGCCCTAATGATTAATCCACCTTATCTGGCACCAAAAGGATGTTTCAGAGGAGAGCAAGAGGTACATCCCGGAAAAATTATTGAATATGATTCAGCATTAATGCCAACAGCTCCTACACCATTGAATTTTGATAAGGCAATGGTCGGATGGGATTTCCTCACTTATTTCAAAAATAATATTGAAAGTGCCACCGGTATATTCAAGAATATGGCCGGAAATATTCAATCCGTTCAACGCACAGCAACTGAACTAAATTACTCCGCAAACGGGCAAGAAGCAAGGTTAAACATGTTACTTGACAGCATAAATCGCAAAGTAATTATCCCTATGGTTGAAAAAACTGCCGAAATAATATCAAACTTCAAATTTGGCATTGAAACCATACCGATGCGCAACGGCGGAGAAATTTCATTTGTTGAAATTGATGAGACAATTCGCAATGCACAATATGTTTATCGCTATGGAGACAGAAAAGCCACATTGACCAGAAAATTAATGATGAAAGAACTTTTTGAAGTGGTACAATCTTTCGCCCAAGTCCAAGAAGTTGCCCAAAAAGTAGATTGGCTTGAGTGTTTCAAATATGTACTTGAACAATACGGAATAGAAAACGTCGGTAATTTTTTGAAAGATGAGGATGTGACAGAAAATCAAACGGGTATTTCATAATACCCGTTTGGTGGGATTGATTTGTAAATAGAAGGTTTTAATCATCCTAAGAATTATACAAATATTAGGGCTGAAATTAGTCTCAATGCTAAGTATATATTAATCCCCAAAAAACAAAGTCCTGAAAATAAAAATCCACAATAAAAAATAACCGATAAAAGTTTTGAAGAAACTTCTTTGCTAAGTAAATTTACTCTTTTTTGTGAACAATATATATATAACTCTACAAAAAATAATAAAAACAATATATAAACAACTAACAAATAGTATAAAAAATAACTAACAAAAAACCAATAATCAATAAAAATAAATTTTTTCAAAATCAACAACATCAGAACAACCGCAATGGTCATATTTCCAAGCCAAGCTATAATCTTTGCCGATAAAAAATAACGAATATTCATACTCAACATATACCATAAGGAGATCAAAAATAAAAGAAGGAATTAAAAATAGGTCAGATACGTTACGAAGTTGCAAAAGAGGATTGGGCAAAGGGAAGATTTTTAGTTAGAATTAAATAATGGAAATAAACTCAAAAGCAACAGAAATCAAGTTATAATTGATAATTAAAAATTTTAGCAACACAATACATTGTAACAAAACCCAAAGCAACAATTAACCTTGATAGCGGGAACCAAAAACCTATCCAAAAAATAATGGTGTGTACCACTGTTATAAATTTTCTCGGACGGATCATCTTATTGCGAACAAAATTATTTTTTTCCCGAAGAAATAACTCAAAAAATACAAATATTAATAATATAAATGCACCTAAAGTAAATGTTATTAATTCAGTAAAAGCACTCATAGAATATAATATCCCCTCTGATGTTGTGTCAGCACCAGGTACCAAGAATATTTTTTCTGCATTAACTTGTCTTTGATATAGTAGGTACGCATAATAATAGCCATACAAAGCCATAATATTTGTACTTATATAATTCTTAATATTTATAACCTTATGTATAAACGAGTCGATAGTGTTCATACGAGAATATTAATACAAAAACATTGAAAGGAAAATAAAATGACAAATAACAATAATAATATAGAAAAATTTGCAAGAGAAATAAAAAATGCATTTGAAATGTCTCGAAGCAAACAGCAACAAAAAGAATATAATAACGAAATTGCAAAAAAAACTTGGCATTATCAAAAAAAATACGGGTTTGAAACTTCCCCGAGAAAAGGCCATGAATTTTGGAATAACGAAGCCGATGCATTCAAACACTCATTTGGAAGTGCAGATATGTATTTTAAATATGGTAATCTAGGGAGTCTATTAGGAGGCATTAATCATGAACTTTCAACCCCTAAAAATCCAATAAACGAATGGAACATGGATTCTTGGAATAATAATCAAGGTCGAGAAATTGCAAGAGAAATAAAAAAAGAATACGGGGAATATTATTACAATTTACCTAAAGAATATCAAGACAATATAATCGCCCAGAAAGTAATTGATCGAATGAATAATGGTCAACTTATTACAACACCAAATGATCAAAGAAAATATACCGGTATATTTGAAAATTTAGCAAATATATTCAATAACTTAAAACACGGTGCAACAACTGGACAAGCAATACCATATACTGATTCTAAACCATTCACTCCAACCGAAATCAGTAAGATGACACCTGAAGAATTTAAAAAAAACGAAATCAAGATAATGAACGAATTAAAAAAAGGTCAGATACGTTACGAAGTTGCAAAAGAGGATTGGGCAAATTTTAAAAATCCGCAAAGTGGTGAAAATATGGTATATACACGAGAAGATATTGCTAAAATGTCCGCTAATGAATATACTAAAAACGAAAAAGAAATTAATGCTCAATTGAAAACTATCGGAGTACCGTACAATCGGGATTTACCTAAGAATATTCAAACATATGGTAAATTAAAAACTTATAAAAATAATTCAGCAACAAGTTCAGAAGGTCGATGGGTAACAATCAATGGTAACCATGTGCTTATTAAAGATTAATCCTTATTTATTCCAAAATCGTGAAATATAAATACCTCTTCAAAAGTATTCTTTACATTCTGACATATTGCAAAATTTTGGGTTGACATTTTGCTGAACAACTGTTACGATAATAGTGCTTTTAGCCCGAATGTAAAATCGGTGAAAGAGGTGGTAGCAGCTATTACATATTGTGCTTTCATCGGTTTTGCAAAAGGCTCGAAAAGGATTAGGATTAAGAATAGTAAAGTATCAAAACCGTCACCCAGTGGCGGTTTTGCTTATAATATACACCAAAGACCACCTTAAAGGTGGTCTTTGCATTATTAAAAAAAGAAAGGAAAAAATATGAAAGATTTTTTTAACATAGTTTCAAAGAGTAATAAGATATTTGCAGCAGAAGATATTGGTCAAATGTCAAGCGATGAGTACCAACAAAATGAAAAAGCTATTTTTTATCAAATGCAAAAAATAGGTATTCCCAGACGAAACCAGCTTAATAGAAATTCTGATGTAATATATGTTAATTCCTATATCAAAGATAATGGAACACAAGTAAAAGCTCACTATCGGTCAAAAAATGGAACACTGACAAAGATAGATAAAGAATTCGATAGACCATTAAATATTCAAATAAAAGATTTTGATACAAGAGTACCCAATTTATCTAATTATTTATATTACAATAATTTAAATCTCAAATTGGAACAAGAAGTTGGTAATTTTTTAAAATCAAATACATATTCACCACAATTGTATTCAAATGACATCCGACATCAATATGTTAGTGCTCTTTATGCAAGAAATTTTGGGCAAGAACAAGCAAAATGGTTAGGAGATTTGAACGAAAAACTTCACTTTGGAAATACAGGAAGCGGAGCTTATGATACAGCATTAGATCAATTAAATAATGAAATCGGTAGACAATATGCTAAAAAATATCCTAGCGTAACTAGGGAGCAACTTTTGCAAATTTTACTAAATGATTGGGAAAAAAATTCCAATTACACCAAGAATATATTAAGAAAAAAGTAAATTCAATGTTTTGATTTTTTATACAATATCAACATTATTAACGTAATAATTA
>JAZSRN010000023.1:0-14814 GCA_045538535.1 Candidatus Gastranaerophilaceae bacterium
TAGTCATTTTTTGACTCCTTTCTTATTATTAATACACCTATATCTCTTGTTTGTTTTTATTTTGTTAATTTCCGGACTTGCACGGCCAGAATTTCCGCATGACAAAGTACCTAATTGTATAACAATTAGGTTTTTAAAAACGTAGATATTACTGGGTTTTAGGCACCCAATAGGGCGGAAACCCGCTCTACGCTTGGATTGCCCCCCCCCGTAGGCGCAAATGCAGTCATAGCAAGGGTTTCAGGCGATTTAGAGCTTTCAAATTCCTCGATAAAATCTATGTTCATACTATCCATAAGCATATTTTTCATGTTCCCAATATATCAAATTTTTTAACATTTGACAAGCCTTATATCAAAAAATGTTTATTCTTCAGTACAGATTCCTCAATATAAATCTACCGACTTATACTCTAATATCTTATTGCACAATTTTTTTGATTATAATATAATTTAACCATTAAAGAGAGGTTTATATGGAAACATTAGCAAAAAACGAAGGATTAATTACCAAAATTATTGGAGCCGTTATTGACGTTGAATTTCAAGCCGGAGAATTACCCGATATTTACACTGCACTAGAAATTTATGACGAAAACGGTAAAAAAATCATTGCTGAAGTACAACAAATGCTTGGTTCAAACAAAGTCCGAACCGTTGCAATGGCTTCAACAGACGGTTTGAAGCGCGGAATGAAAGTCGTTAACACCTATGAACCTATCAAAATACCGGTAGGGCCGGCAATATTAGGCAGGATACTCAATGTTGTGGGCGAAGCCGTTGATGAAGGCGGAGATATCGTAACTGATACTTATTTGCCTATACATAGAGAATCGCCAAAATTGGTTGACCAAAATACCGAAGTTGAAATTTTGGAAACAGGTATCAAAGCAATTGACCTTATTCAACCTTATCAAAAAGGCGGGAAAATCGGACTTTTTGGAGGTGCCGGCGTAGGGAAAACGGTACTTATCCAAGAACTTATTCACAATATCGCAATGGCACATAACGGGGTTTCAGTATTCGGTGGTGTCGGCGAAAGAACCCGCGAAGGTAATGATCTTTGGAATGAATTTAAAGAAAGCGGAGTTTTAGATAAAGTAGGCTTGATTTACGGACAAATGAACGAACCACCCGGAGCACGTATGAGAGTAGGGCTTTCTGCACTTACTGCAGCCGAATACTTTAGAGATTTTTCAAAACAAGATGTACTACTATTTATTGATAATATCTTCCGCTTTACCCAAGCCGGCAGTGAAGTATCTGCGCTTTTGGGACGTGTACCTTCCGCAGTAGGTTACCAACCAACTTTGGCAAACGAAATGGGTGAGTTACAAGAGAGAATCACCTCTACAAAAGATGGTTCCATTACTTCAGTTCAAGCAATTTACGTACCGGCTGACGACTTGACCGATCCGGCACCGGCAACAACTTTCTCGCACCTTGATGCATCAACCGTTTTATCTAGAAACATCGCATCTTTAGGTATTTATCCGGCAGTAGATCCACTTGACTCAAGTTCAAGAGCACTTGACCCAAACATTATCGGGGAAGAACATTACGAAGTTACCAGAAAAGTTCTGGAAATCTTGCAAAAATACAAAGAACTCCAAGATATTATCGCTATTCTGGGAATGGACGAATTATCAGAGGAAGATAAAGAAACCGTAAACAGAGCAAGAAAAATTCAAAAATTCTTGTCACAACCTTTCTTTGTAGCTGAACAATTCTCCGGCAAACAAGGCAAATACGTAAAACTTGAAGATACAATAAAAGGTTTCAAAGAAATTTGTGAAGGCAAACACGACAATCTACCAGAACAAGCTTTCTACATGGTCGGAACAATCGAAGAAGCTATTGAAAACGCAAAAAGGATGGAAAACTCCGGAAAATAATAGGGTAAAAAATGCATTTAAAAATAATTACGCATGAAAAAATCGTATTTGACCAAGATGTTGATGAAATATACACAAAGGGTATTGATGGTGAATTCGGAATTTTGAAAGGCCACATCCCAATTATGTCCGCACTTGACATTGGGGTAACAAAAGTTATCCAGAATGGTGTTGCAAAATTCTATACAACAATGGGTGGAGTTTTACAATTTAAAGATGAAGAAGCAATCATCCTCACCACAACCGCTGAAGCCGGCGAAGAAATCGACGTTTTGAGAGCAAAAGAAGCACTCGAACGCGCCAAATTGAGATTGGCAGAAAGTGAAGCTGCTATTGACACTAAACGCGCAGAAGCGGCAATAGCAAGAGCAATGGCAAGATTGAAGGCAACGTTAAACAATTAAAAATGAATTTTGGATTTTACGACATATTTAAAGTTTTTTTTAAGGTTGGCTGTTTATTACTTGGAGGCGGCTATGTTATTTTGCCCCTCTTGCAATGCGAATTATGCACAAAGAGAGGTTGGATTACGGAAGACGAATTGTGCGAATATTACGCACTTAGTCAGAGTGTACCCGGATTGATTGCCGCAAATGTTTCAATATTTGTTGGCTATAAACTAAACAAATTTATTGGCGCTTTAAGTGCAATTTTTGGATTAATTCTCCCCGCTTTCTTGGCTATAATTATTCTGGCTCAAATACTTTCTACAGTTATGAAATTCCAATTTATACAAAGTATTTTCTGGGGTGTCGGAATCGGAGTATTAATGTTGTTATTCCTAGCAGTACAAGAAATGTGGCAAAAAAGCATTAAAACAAAAAACGATTGCTATATTTTTCTTTTAGCGTTTTTACTTTCAGCGTTCCTAAACATTCCACCGGCAACAATTATTATTGGCGCAATTATAGGAGCAATTATTGCGGCATTTAGAGAAAAAGAGGTTTCGATATGATTTATTTAAAATTATTTTTAGAATTTTTTCATATCGGATTACTATCCATTGGGGGCGGTTATGCTACAATACCATTTTTACACCACCTTGCCGAATCCCAAAAATGGTTTACTTCTCAGCAATTATCCGACATGATAGCAATTTCTTCAATTACTCCAGGACCGGTTGGGGTTAACGTTGCAACCTTTGCGGGATTTACAACATCCGGAATTTTAGGTGCAATTATCGCCACAACATCGGTAATTCTCCCGTCTTTTATTATTGTTATTGCAATATCTAAATTGCTTGAACAATTCAAACATAACAAGTACATAAAAAAAATTGTAGGAACTCTAAAACCTATTGGATGCGGACTTTTGGCCGCAGTAGGAACAAAAATGTTTATTGACAACATAAATCTTCTCGGATTAATCATCATCGGTTTATTCTTTTATTTAAGCAGAGAAGAGCGCCGAGACCCTCTTTTTTACCTCGGAATTTCGGCCTGTATAGGATTAGTGGCCGGATTTTTTGGAGTTGCGCAATAATTTTGCAATAAAAACAAAAAAAGACCTTTGATGTTACCAATTAGGTTTTTCAAAGGTCTAAAAGTATTCATTTTTTTATGTTATGCAACTTTTTCAGCTTTTGCTTGCTTGTTACGTACCATATTGCCAAATTGTTCTGAGTAAATACCGTGATCCGGACAGTATTTGTCAATATTTTTTTCAATCATTTTATTATAATCTTTTTTAGCTTCTGCTGCAGTTTTGTTACCTTCAGCTTTATCGCATCCATTCGGAACTCTAATAGTTTCACCAACTAAGAAGCCATAAATTATTCGGTTATCGCCACAATTTGTTGCGTGTTTAAATTTTTTCAATTTATCTCTATTAAGCTCGATGATTTCTTGTTGACTTACACCATATTTTTTAGCTAATTTTGAAATAGATTCACCGTTTTGTACGATAACATCACAAGGCTGTGGTGCTGGCGGCTGCGGCGCTTGAGTTGGTGTTGGCGCTTGAGTTGGTGTCGGCACTGGTGTTGGTGTTGGCACTGGTGTTGGTGTTGGTTGCGGCGCTTGTGTTGGTTGTGGCTGCTTTTTATCCAAAATTTCATCGTACAACGCTGCAAACTCTCGTTCGTTACACAATGAGCTTGAATTTTCACCAATTGCTTTTGTTATAAGTTCCACCTTTTGTTCATCAGTCATTACTTCATCTGCAATTACTGCAACCATTAATGGCTGAATTGCCGGGTCAAGACCTTTTACGTTACGAGATTCGATAATCGCTTTTGGTTCTCGACCATTAAACAAATCTTTATCACCGCCTACGGCGTCAATAGTTGCTATTCCACCCAATGCACCAAGGACTGCTCCCGCTGTAATTGGTAGCGCATATTTGCCGGAAACTTTAGCACTTTCTTTAATCGGATCAATGATTACATTACCATTATGGTCAACAACCGCAGTACTAGATGAATTTGCAAGAACTTTATTAATTGCATTTACGCCTGCTCCTTCACCAGCTCCAGCTGCTGCCGGAACTGCAACGTGTGCTGCACGCTTCCAGAACAAATTATCTGCACCATAACCAATTTTCTTAAAGATATTTCTTGTTCTTGTATCGGTTGTATTTAGATATCCGGCTGCAGTATGATCTTCAGGTCTTTCCAAATCCGAACCATCATTTAATGTGTAATCTGCACCGGTCCAACTTAAACAAAATTCTTTTGCTTTTTTTGCATCATATTTGCCATTTGTCATAAAGTCTTCTGCATTTTGTTCAACAACTTTTCTTTGTTTTTTTGTAAAGTATTTAATGAATTGTCTATCTTCTTTTGATGCAGCTTTCTTAGCAGCTTGTGCTTCTTCTTTTGTCATATATGTTACGGTTCTTTCAGCACGTTCTTTTGCTTCAGCGTTATCAACCATCGCTTCTGCATATTTTTTGGCAGCTTTTTTATCCATACCGCTTGCCAAATACTTAGCGAGGTATTGTTCTTCCAAATTTTTTCTTGCAGCTTTACGCTCTTTGCGAGTACCTATGAGCAAACTTGTCTTTGCTGCTGGTGCCGTAGTTGTAGTTTGAACTTCTAATGTCATCTTTTCCCCTTTCAATTTTCCTCGTGACAAGAAAATTAATTCGTTAATTATCCCCTATATCTTTATAAAAAAAATTACCAATACAAAATTGCCTTTTGCAGAAATTCACACAAAAGGGTTATGCCGACAAGCGCCTAAACAATAGGGTTTTCGATATAGTTACATAATTAACAAAACTTAACAAAAGGCATTTTATTTAATGTTTTTTCTTGAATTTAGGAATTAAGTAAGCAAAGTTGACTCTTCGCAAATCAATTTTTCATTTGGCCCAACAATCTCATCAAGTATATCTCTCTCAACAATACAACCATCCGCAATAACAGAATTTTTCAATATAACATTGTCTGCAACCTTAATATTATCCCACAAAATGCAGTTTTCAATCTGTACATTTTTACCAAACACACAATTTTCACCGATTGAAACATATCCGACTAAATCAACATTCGAAACATCGGATAAAATTGCAGAATTGTCACTTTTGAGCAAGCATTTGCCTGACATGATATCTATAACCGATTGTTTATACTGCGCAATCGAACCTATATCCGACCAATATCCATCAATTTTAAACGTATTAAGCTGACGTTCAGCAAGTAAAGCTGGAAACACATCCCTTGCAAAATCAAAAAAAGTATTTTTAGGGATATAATCAAAAATTTTATAATCAAAAATATAAATCCCGGTATTTATACAAGAACTTTTTGCCTCTTCAATACTCGGTTTTTCTTGGAATTCAACAACAAAACCTTGCCCATCTGTTACAACAACACCAAACTTCGATACATCGTTTTGGGACACTTCTTTGACACCAATCGTAGCAATAGTATTACCACTTCTATGAACATCTATTGCCTTTTTTAAATCCACATCTGAAAGTCCGTCACCTGAAAGAACAACTATCGTATCTTTTTTATCAAAAAAATACTGACATTTTTTAAAGCCTCCAGCGGTACCCGAAAGCTCATTTTCGCGAATCGAATCAAATCTAATGCCAAATCTATTTTGCGCATAACGCTTCTGAATTTGTTCAGCCAAATAAAAAGTATTTGCAACAACATCTTTTATGCCAACATCAGACAACCTTTGCATTAAAATATCCATAACTGGCATATTCAATATCGGCACAAGAGGTTTTGGGACATTTTTAGTCAACGGGTCAAGCCTAGAACCAACTCCCGCAGCCATAATCATTGCTTTTGTTTTGCCATTAGAAATTCCCATAAAAGTATTGTTACATAAAATCAATATTTATGCAAATTTATTGTTGATTATTTTTTTAAAAAGAGTATAATAAAAATGTTGGGTTTATAGCTCAGTCGGTAGAGCAGTTGACTCTTAATCAATTGGTCGTGGGTTCGAGTCCCACTGAACCCAAATTAAACCGAGGATTGAAATTCAATCCTCGGTTTAATTGCGGGAAATTTTATTCAATTACTTGTTATTACCGATTTTACGGCTAAATACCGATATGCGCTCAGTTTTTATGTTTTGACACATTTTTACATAATCTTTTGTTGTCATAAATATTGCGCGCTTCATATAATCGCACAATTCAAAATAATTTTCATAATAAATACAACCATCTTCCAACAAGTTGAAATCATACGCCTTTTGATAATGGATAACAAAAGGTTTCTCATAACTGCGCATTTTTAAAAATACATCATCCGGCATTGGAAATATCGGCAAAAAATAATCCGCTTGATTGCAAACTTTTTCAAGCTCAAAATCGTCTTTAATATCCAAAAACGTTATTTTCTTAGCTATGTGAGGGTTAAGTATATTGTAATTGCTCCGCCCGGTAAAAATCACATCGAACCTATCGCCACCGTACATCCTCAAATCTTGAATTGCACTTAAAAAATCTTGGGCATGCTCATAATCAATATTCAAATCACCGTATACTACAAAAACGGTACGCTTATCCTTAATTTTTCGCCTATACCAGTATTTTAGACCTAACAATAAATATTTTAGTTTCATGCTCATTTTTCTTTTTAACTGTATTTTGTCATTCTAACAAGTAATTTTTATTTGTATATTAGCCAAAAGTCTATACTTTTTTAAACACAAGTTTAACCGTATACAACAATAGATTATTGTTGAATTTTACACAAGAATATATCATAAAATTATGGACAAAGATTTCTCGCTCAAAACATTCGGACTTAACTTAAAATTGGAAAGAATCAAAAAAGGTCTTTCCCAAGAAAAAGTTGCCGAAAAATTAAACTTATCTACTGTCTATATATCTAACATTGAAAACGGGAAACAAAACATTTCACTTAAAAATGCTTTCGCGTTTGCAAAGTTATATAACAAAACTGTTGATTATTTGATTAAAAAACATTCATAATTTCACAATCTAATTTGTTTAAGGTATAATCATTTCAGACAAATAGTAAAGGAAAAAGATTATGCTAACCGGAAATCAGATTAGAAAATTATATTTGGATTATTTTAAAGAAAAACATCAACATACAGTAGTTGAAAGTTCTAGTTTGGTACCTGACAATCCGACGGTACTGCTTACCACTGCGGGTATGTTACAATTTTTGCCAATATTTTTAGGTATTGTAAAATCACCGTACGAACCTGCACGCGCTGCGTCTTGTCAAAAATGTGCCCGCGCCGGCGGAAAAGATTCGGATATCGAAAATGTTGGTCGCACTCCTCGCCATCATACGTTTTTTGAAATGTTGGGAAACTTCTCATTTGGCGATTATTATAAAAAAGAAATTATTCCTTGGGCTTGGGAATTTGTGACTGAAGTTTTAAAATTAGACAAAAACAGACTCTGGATTACTATTTTCGAAACTGATGATGAGGCCTTTGAAATTTGGCGTAGCATTGGTGTTCCGGCTGAACGAATAAAACGAAAAGGGAAAAAAGATAATTTTTGGGGCCCTCCGGGTGCGTCAGGTTCTTGTGGCCCTTGCTCTGAAATCCATTATGATTTAGGCGAACAATACAAATGTTCTGACCCTAATTGTGGCATTGATACTTGCGAATGCGATAGATGGGTCGAAATTTGGAACTTGGTTTTCACAGAACTTTACCAAGATGAAGAAGGAAACCAATCTCCATTGGAAAGCAAAAACGTAGACACAGGTATGGGCTTAGAGCGTATAACAATGGTTTGCCAAGGCGTAGCATCCACATTTGAGACTGATTTACTTCGTCCGATTATGGATAAAGTATCTGCAATGAGTGGCGTGCCTTATAAAAAATCCGAAAAAACTGATATATCCTTGAGAATTATTACAGACCACGCAAGGTGTGTATCTTTCTTAATCTCTGATGGAGTTATCCCAGGGAATGAAGGCCGAAGCTATGTACTAAGAATGATTCTTCGACGTGCATTGCGTCACGGAAAGATTTTGGGTATGGAATTGCCGTTCTTGCACAAACTTGTTGACGTTATCGTTGAAAATTACGGCGAAGCTTATCCGGATTTAATCAAAAATAAATCAAAAATTATTGATGTTATTAAAAAAGAAGAAGAAAGATTCAACAAAACTCTTGATAGAGGATACAAAATGTTGGATGAATTCATTTCACAACAAAAAGATATTGATGGCGAAAGTGCCTTCAAGCTTTATGATACTTACGGTTTTCCGTTCGAATTATCCAAAGAAATTGCAGAAGAAAACGGTCTAAAAATTGACGAAGCCGGCTATAAAGTTGCAATGCAAGAACAAAAAGATCGCGCGAAAGCCGCAACCGCAAAAATTTCTGTAACTGGCGATATAAAATACGCAAAAGTTGAAGAACAAGTCGGCTCAACTGATTTTGTTGGATATAACGAAAATAATTGTGAAGCCGAAATTCTTGCAGTAATTGACGGCGAAGGTTACAGCGATGTTGTACTCAACAAAACTCCGTTTTATGCAGAATGTGGCGGCCAAACCGGTGATAGTGGAATTATCGAAAATGATAATGTTAAACTGGAAGTATTGACAACATTTAAGGTTAACAAACTTTTTGTACACCGTTGCCAAATTATCAATGGAGATATCAACATTGGAGACAAAGTTTCGGCAAAAATTGATGTTGCCAAAAGGGAAGAAGTGCGAATTCATCACACTTCAGCACACTTGCTCCAAGCAGCTCTTATTAAAGTGTTAGGCGACGAAGTAAAACAAGCTGGCTCGCAAGTTGAAGAAAATCGAATGAGATTTGACTTTACTTTCTCACGCGCAATGACACCTAATGAACTTTTCAAAACCGAAGAGCTATTAAACAACTGGGTTCAAAAAGGTTATGAAGTTTCAACCAAAGAAATGGATATCGAAGAAGCTAAACTCACTGGCGCAACGGCTCTATTTGGAGAAAAATATGATGATATCGTACGTGTTGTTTCTATCGGAAATGAAAAAACTTGTATCTCAAAAGAATTTTGTGCCGGTACTCACGCCCGCAATATTCGCGATTTGAGATTGGTAAAAATCATTTCAGAAAGCGCAATTGCGGCCGGAACTAGACGTATTGAACTTGCAGTCGGCAAATCCGCATTTGAATTTATGAATGCAAAAGTTAGAGAAATGGACAAATTGTCATTAATGTTTAAATTGCATTATAATGAAGTTGTCGAAAGAATTCAAAAATTAAACGATGAAAACCGAGAACTTCAAAAGGAAATTGTCAACTTAAAAGAAGCTAATGCCCGAAATAAATTTGCAAGTTTCATTTCAAAAGCGCAAGATATTGAAGGTGGAAAACTGTTTATTTCCAAGGTCGAAGATCTTGACCCTAAAGCCGTAAAAGCAGGTATGGAACTGTTGGCTCAAAAACTTGGCGAAAGCATCATTGTTCTAGCTTCTGGCAATTGCGTTTTAGCATCAGTTTCAGAAACTTTTGTTAAGAAAGGCTTTAATGCCGGCAAAATTGTCGGAGATATCGCAAGAGCAACCGGTGCAAACGGTGGAGGACGCCCTAATTTTGCTCAAGGTGGCTTAAAAGACAAATCTGATTTAGATAATATTTTATCTAAAATAGAAGAAGAGTTAAAAACCGTAAAGGTTTAATTAATAATAAACATTAAAGCGGCCAAAAGTTGAACTTTTGGCCGCTTTTTTTATCTTTCAAAATCTTACACTTTTCTCTTACGAGCTGCTTCAGATTTACGTTTTCTTTTTACGCTTGGCTTTTCGTATCTTTCACGTTTTTTAACTTCTGAAAGGATACCAGCTTTTTGAAT
Source organism: Candidatus Gastranaerophilaceae bacterium (assembly GCA_045538535.1). GTDB lineage: Bacteria > Cyanobacteriota > Vampirovibrionia > Gastranaerophilales > Gastranaerophilaceae > RUG14219. The sequence goes on from JAZSRN010000023.1 coordinate 10,142, forward strand.
TTTTTTCTTGAAACGTCTTAATGCGCTTTCAATTGATTCGTTTTCGCCAACTTTAACTTCTGCCATTTATATTTTCACCACCTTTTATGGTCTTGTATTTTGTGTAACATATACATTATACCCAAAATGTTTATTTTTTCAAGATGTAACACTAAAATTACGCCGAAAGTGTAAATATTTCGTAAATTTCTTCATCAGAAAGTTCTGTAATAATTTTCTCACCTTCGTAAACTGCCATATCGGCAAGCTCTTTTTTAGCTTTTAACATTTCATCAATTTTTTCTTCAAAAGTACCTAGCGTAATCATCCTATGAACCATTACATTCTTATCTTGACCTATACGATAAGTTCTGTCGGTTGCTTGATCTTCTACCGCCGGATTCCACCACAAATCGTAATGGATAACATTGGTTGCACTTGTCAAATTCAAACCTGTACCACCGGCTTTCAATGACAATATCATAACTTTCACGTTATCATCTGTTTGGAATTTAGTTATCAACTCTTCTCTTTGTGGGACAGTTAATGAACCATGGAAGAATAACGGCTCTGTATTGCACTCTTGTTGAATAACTTTACAAAGAATTTCACCCATTTCCTTATATTGAGTGAATATAAGAGTTTTCTCACCATTTTCGATAATATTTTCTACGGTTGAAATACATTTATCTAATTTACCAGACAACTCTCTTGACATTTCACCAGTTTTTAAGAACTGATAAGGATGGTTGCAAATTTGTTTTAATGCAGTAATAAGTTTGAAAATATTACCTCGACGATTAACCCCTGTAAATCCGGAAATTTTCTCCATCATTTCGTTCAATGTTTTTTCATAAAGAACGGCTTGAGGTTTAGACAAATAACAATAATCATTAAGAACCATTTTTTCCGGCAAATCTGTGATAACATTTTTGTCCGTCTTCAAACGTCTTAGGACAAAAGGAGATACAGACATTTTCAATTTACCGGCACGTGAATTTTCCTTGAAACGTTCGATAGGAATTGCATAACTTTTTTGGAATTCTCTTAATGTTCCCAAATATCCCTTGTTGATAAAATCAAAAATACTCCACAATTCAGTTAATCTATTTTCAACCGGAGTACCTGTCATCGCAATTTTGACATCAGATTTCAACAATTTTATTGCGATAGTTTGCGCAGTATCCGGGTTTTTAATGTTTTGGGCCTCATCAACAATAATCATACCCCAAGTGTGCTTCTTCAACTCTTCGATATCAATTCTCATAATTGCGTATGTTGTTAAAATAACATCATGTTTTAAATCCAATTCTCTTTCAGCACCATGATAAATTACCGTATCTAAAGATGGTGCAAAAAGTTGTAACTCCTTCATCCAATTCCCCATCAAAGTCGTCGGACAAATTACAAGAACCGGTTTATCAAGTTTACCTTCCTCTTTCATTTTCAAGATTAAAGATATTACTTGAATTGTTTTTCCTAATCCCATATCATCAGCCATACAAACGCCAAATCCTTTGGAAATATTTGTCCAAAGCCATTTTAAACCGGTATTTTGATATGGGCGCAACTCACCTTTCAAAGCCTCTGGAACCGTAACTTCAATTGGCTTGTTAAAATCTTGTATAATTTTTGAAAAAGCTTCATCATAATTAAAATCATATTGTTGTAATTGACCGGACATAGAAGCGTGAATTAATTCCATTCGAGACATTGATTTCAAATTCGATTTAGCAATTTGTTCAAAGATTTTTTTACTTTCATCCTTGTCAATAAGAACGTATTTGTTTTTGTATTTAATAAGTCCTGAATTATTTTGCACAAGCTCATTAAATTCTTCTACAGAAATTTTTTCATTTCCAAGCGCAATTTCGTATGAAAAATCCAACAATTCATCCAAAGACATTTTGCTTGCCGTATTACTGTTAAAAATATCTGCCAAATCTTTTGCTCTTGATGCTTTTACTTTTGCATTAATTGAAGCCCTAGGAATAACTATATTTACTAACTCTTTAGGTAAAACAACTTCAATTTGCGCTTTTTGTAAATAATATGCGGTCTGAGTAATAATTTTATATACTTCATTTAAACTCAAATCCAAATATAATTTATCTGTATCATCAAACAAATCTTCTAATTCCGGCATGTAACGAATAGCATAATTTAATTGTTTTTCAACAATACGCGCTATATCAGTCGCCGGTGCATCAAAAACTATTTTATCTTCTTCATATAGTTCGTCTATTAAAACACTTTCACCATTTTTACGGTTTTTGATATAAACTTTTAATCTAAATAATTCATCTTCAATTCTATCTATTTTAAAGAACGGTATAACATCATATTTGCCCAAATAAAGCTCATCAAACCATTGCGAAATATTTTCGGCAACATCTAAACTACGCATTTGTGTCCGTTGTTCCAAATCTTTGACCATATAAGTTCCGGATTTTACATCCTTAAATTTATAGGCTTTAATAGACAAAAATTTATAAATAACATAATTCAAATAATTATAAATAAATTCATTAACAAAATTTTTCGGTTTATCACCTTTTATAAATAAATTTTCAGGAATATTTTCCTCAAAACAATTTATAATCCTCGCCAATTGATTATTTGAAATAAGTGGTTCATAAACAATACGAAACATTGTTTCAGCACTATTTTTCTTTACCACCGGTACAAAATACATTTTTTCAATAAGCTTCATTACGAAATAAGTTAACTTATTCAAATAAATAAATGTCGGCGTCATCGAATCTATATCCACGATGTTCCCAAACCCACCAAAGTAATCCATTACCAAGTCTAACGGCATCGAGTATCCGACATCGTTGCCCATAACCTCAGATTTAAAACGAAATAGTGAACCTTTTGACTTTAAATAATATTCAAAATTATTTGTGGGAGTAATGAAAAAGGATAATTTGTCATTATTATTTATCAAATAGAAATTAGTGTTTCTTGCAGGCGAGTGCGGACTTAAAAACACTCCTTCAAATTCATCCTCAACGGTCTGATAAATAAGACTCAATGTATATCTAAAATCCTTGTTTTTAAAACCTTCAGGATTTTCGGAAAGATTAAAAAACAATTCATCGACATTATTCTTTTTGAACGAAAAATCTATATCTAAATCATATTTTGCTGACATAATTATCCTTATTTATTACTATTTTACTATTTTATCAAAGACTCACATTCCATTTCGATAGGTTTTTCAATATCTAACAACTGCAAAACCGTAGGCGCAATATTACACAACGCACCGGTTTCTCTTAGTTGAACATTATCTTCACCGTTAATCAACACAAACGGAACTTCGTTTGTCGTATGAGCAGTTTGAGGTTTGCCCGTTTCAGCATTGATCATCATTTCAGAGTTTCCATGATCAGCCGTCAACAACATAGTTATGTTATTCGCAACACAAGCATCTGCAATTTTACCTACACATTCATCTACGACATGACACGCCTTAACCGCAGCATCAAGGACACCAGTATGTCCAACCATATCCGGATTTGCAAAGTTTACCAAAATAAAACCATACTCTGGATTTTTAATCGCTTCTAATACTTTTTCGCACACTTCAGGAGCACTCATTTCCGGTTGCAAATCGTATGTTGCAACTTTTGGTGATGGCACTAGAACACGCGTTTCATTAGCTTGCGGCTCATCAATTCCACCATTAAAGAAGAATGTAATATGTGCATATTTTTCAGTCTCTGCAGTTCTAAATTGTTTTACACCATTTGCTTCCAAAACATCACCCAATATATTTACGAGTTTTTCTTTAGGAAAAGCAACCGGGAATGTAAAATCTTCATTATAGCTTGTCATCGTTACAAAACAAAGGTTTTTTAAGATTTTTTTTCTGTCAAAACCATCAAAATCTACAAAGTTTAATGCTTTTGAAATTTCTCTCGCTCTATCCGGACGATAATTAAAGAAAATTACCGCATCATTATCGTGAATTCTTGATTCTTCACCACCTATAACTGTAGGAAGAACAAACTCATCATTATCTCCACGCTCATAAGAAGCTTTTACACCTTCAACGGCACCGGCAGCTTTTTCGCCTTCGCCCAACAACAATGCGTTGTAACCTTTTTCAACACGTTCCCAACGATTATCTCTATCCATTATATAGTAACGACCGATAACAGTTGCAACAGGAGGTAGATTATATTTTTTTAGTTCATCTTCTACTGTTTGTAAATATGTACATGCACTTTGAGGCGGAGTATCACGCCCATCTAAAAATGCATGCAAGTAAACTTTTGTCAAACCTTCATCTGCAGCAAGTTTTATCAAAGCCAAAACATGTTCCAAAGATGAATGTACACCACCTGTTGAAACAAGCCCGTAAATATGTAATGCAGAGTTATTCTTTTTGGCATGATTAATTGCCATCAAGAATTTGTCATTCTTGAAGAAAGTACCGTCTTTGATAGCGTTATTAATTCTTGATAAATCTTGATAAACAATTCTGCCTGCGCCAAGGTTTAAGTGTCCTACTTCACTATTTCCCATCTGACCAGCAGGAAGTCCCACAAATTCGCCATCTGCATGTAATTTTGTAAATAGTTCTTCTTGTTGTAATTTATTAACATTAGTTGGATTGGCCAATTTTGTAGCATCAAATTCTGCTGAACCGGTTGAAATTCCCCAACCATCCATAATACAAAGTA
>JAZSRN010000013.1:0-14695 GCA_045538535.1 Candidatus Gastranaerophilaceae bacterium
ATACCCATTATATCAAATTTTTAAACAAGCGCAATATATTTAAAAATTTAATGTTATAATATCATTATGCAAATTTTAAAATCTACCAAAACAGAATTAAAAAACGACATAAAACTCATTGGCAAAGAAACTTCTAAAAACCGTCCGCTTATTATCGGCGTTTTTCATGGTGACGAACCTCAAGGCAAACTTCTTATAGAAAAATACCTCGAAAATTTTGACGGGGAAATGCTTTTCATCCCATGCTTAAATCCGGACGGAATGACATTGAACAAAAGAACTAATGCAAACAATGTGGATTTAAACCGAAATTTTCCAACTCAAAACTGGGGACAAGACGGCAGTGCTGCAGGTAAAAATGCATCTGATTACTTTGGTGGAAAATCTCCGGCAAGCGAAGTGGAAACAAAATTTGTTATAGAAATTATTGAAGAATTTAAACCGTCAATAATTTTGACACTACACGCCCCATACAAAATCGTAAACTACGACGGCCCCGCAAAAGAAATTGCGGAAAAAATATCAAACATCATCAACTATCCCGTAGAAAAAAACATTGGCTACCCTACCCCGGGAAGTTTTGGAACATACGTCGGAATTGAACGAAACATTCCAACCTTAACACTAGAACTGGACGAAATCTGCCCTATTGAAGATTTGATTTCGCCCGTTCATAAAATATTTGATTTATTGAACATTATTCCTTAATAAAAATTGATAACCTATTATCTTTTGGACCATGCGTTACAACATATTCACCTTCTTTGTTTATAAACGCGGAATTTATATGACCCGCACCAGTACCAGATCTAACAGTAGTATTAATTTGTAATTGACCACCTTCCATATTATTACGACTGTTATACCATTCTTGATTAAACACTTCCATATCTTTTTTATCTAATTGATATCTAGGGTCCTTGTCTGTCTCATGAGCATGTGAAGCCCCGAGTAATACATAGGCATCAGCTTTTGTCATATTCCAAACCGGAGTTTGACCATTTGAAGCCGCAACAGTGTATTTTTTATTAGCTGCCTCTGAATTAACTACAGTCCCTTGTGGAACATGCAATGTTCTTTGTTGCACTTTTCCATCTTCTGTCCAACGCACCGTTACCGGTGTAAGTCCGTTTCCTGTCATAAAATATCCTCATTTTGGTAATCTATTACGATATATAAATACAAAGTATATATCTTTTAAATAATTGCCCAAAATTTCATTATTCTTAACAATTATTAATCTTTTTGTGATAATATTTATACAGAAAGAGGGATTTTATGAGATTACACAATTCATATACAAACAAAATAGAAGAATTTACACCGATAGACGGCAATAAAGTTAAAATGTATGTTTGCGGGCCAACCGTATACGATTATGCACACCTTGGGCATGCCAGATGTTACATTACGTGGGATATTTTATACAGATACTTAAAATTCAAAGGATATGATGTAACTTATTGCCGAAATGTTACAGATGTTGATGATAAAATCCTTAAAAAAGCTGCAACAGAAAACAAAACTCCGGAAGAAGTTTCGCAATTTTGGTATAAACAATTTACAAATTCAATGAACGCATTAAATATTTTGAAACCTGATATCGAACCTTTCGCAACAAAAACATTGGGTGAAATGATTGCAATTGTGAAAGATTTAATCGCAAAGGGTTACGCCTACGAAGCTGACGGAGATGTTTATTTTAGAGTTAAAAAATTCTCAAATTACGGATATCTTTCAAAACAGCCGATTGACCAATTAGAAAGCGGAGCAAGGATTGAAGTCGGCGACATAAAAGAGGACCCCCTTGATTTTGCTTTGTGGAAAAAGGACGAAAAATTCGGTTACAAATCTCCTTGGGGCGTAGGCCGTCCGGGTTGGCATATAGAATGTTCAGCAATGAGCCGTAAATATTTAGGCAAAACTATTGATATCCACGCAGGCGGTGCTGATTTAATATTCCCACACCACGAAAACGAAATCGCGCAATCAGAATGTGCAAATGACTGTAAATTTGTAAATTATTGGTTACACAATGGTTTTGTTACTATTAACAAGGAAAAAATGTCGAAATCTTTGGGCAACTTTTTAACCATTGACGATATGTTAAAAAATTACGACGCAAATACTCTGAGATTATTCATTTTGACAAACCACTACAGAATGCCGGTCGAATTTTCAGATGAAGCATTGACTTCGGCTCAAGCCGGTGCAAAACGTTTGACCAATGCCAAACAAACACCAATTAATGAAAGTTTGGACATTACAACAACTTCAGAATACAAAAACTTTGTTGAAGCAATGGATGATGATTTGAATACATCGAAAGCGCTTGCAGTGTTGTTTGATTTGGCTACACGCGCAAATAAAAATGAAGAAAATGCGTATACATTATTATACAAATTAGGTACAACTCTTGGGTTTACATTTGAAAAAGCCGGATTATCCGATGACGAGCTTAACAACGCCGTTAAAGTAGTTTCAAAAGCTCTGGACAAAGAATTTACCTCTATGGATGAATTATTGGAATACAGAAAACAAGCCCGCGCAGAAAAAAATTGGGCGATTGCAGACAAAATCCGTATTGCTCTTGACGAAATAGGTATTATTCTAAAAGATACAAAAGAAGGTACAACCGTCGAAGCAAAATAATCAAATGACTTTGTGTTGTTTATATTAAATTAACTTAACCGTAAAATTCATCGGAATAATACGCAAATTCTAGATGCGCAACAAGGACTGTATCGCCATCTTTGATACCCATCTTGTTGAGTTCAGCGAAAACACCCATACTTGTTAAAATATTCTGAAATCGTATAACTTGTTCGGCGTTTCTTTCGTCGGTTACTTGCGCAAGACGATTAATTTTACCGCCAGTAATAAAGAAGGTATCTTTTGCAACCTTTGAGATTTCGAAGGCACTATCATCATTGTTATATGCGCCTAAATCCTCTTCAACCACAATATCCGAAACCGGTTTTTCTATTTCGTCAACTTTTTGCCCCATCAAATTCAACAATTTATCTATATTTTCACCGGTAACGGCAGAAATCATAAACACATCATCTGAATATTTTTTAAATTCAGATAAAAGTTCCAATTTTCTTTCTTCATCAATAGCATCTATCTTGTTAAGTGCAATTATCTGATACAAATGAGAAAGTTTTTCGGAATATTTTTCCAATTCAATATTAATTTTTTTGTAATTTTCAAGAGGATTTTCGGCAGTAGTATCAACAACATGCACCAAAAATCTGCATCTTTCAACGTGGCGTAAAAAATCGTGACCAAGCCCTACACCCTCACTCGCACCTTCAATCAATCCCGGAATATCTGCAACAACATAACCGTCTCCGGATTGTTTTTTTACTACTCCGAGATTTGGGATAAGTGTTGTAAAAGGATAATCTGCAATTTTTGGTTTTGCAGAACTTATTCTTGAAATAAATGTTGATTTACCGGCATTTGGCATACCTAACAAACCGACATCTGCAAGTAATTTCAATTCCAAAAACAATTCTCTTTCAATACTAGGTTCCCCAGGTTCGCAAAATTGTGGTGCTCTTTTTTGAGAAGTGGCAAAGCGTGCGTTACCTCTACCGCCTCTACCGCCTTTTGCAACTAATGCAATCTGTTCATGTTGTGTCAAATCCGCAATAATAGTGCCCGTCTTAGCATCTTTTACCACTGTTCCTACAGGAACTTTGATATATAAATCATCCGCACAAGCACCATGCATATTCTTAATTCCACCGTTAACACCATGGTCAGCCTTAAAAACAGATTTGTGTTTAAAATCCATAAGAGTAGACATATTTTCATCTGCAATCAAATATACGTCGCCCCCTTTACCGCCGTCACCGCCTGCCGGGCCCCCTTTGTCCACATACTTTTCTCGGCGCCAAGCAACCATGCCGTTTCCGCCTCTACCCGATACTACTCTTATTTTAGATTTATCTATAAATTTCATTTTTTATCCTTAACTTGTTTCAGTTTCTATTTGTTATATAATGATGTTACTATGAAAATGATTAAAAATACACTATTAAGCAATTCACCCGTTACAATTGGCACAGAAAGTGGCTATGACAATTATATTATGGCCATTGAATCGAGTTGTGATGAAACCGCTTGCGCAATTGTAAAGAATGGACGCGAAGTTGTGGCTAATGTAGTCGCTTCTCAAATAAAAACACACGAAAAGTTCGGTGGTGTTATCCCTGAAATTGCGGCCAGAGAACACTTGGACAGCATTAACGTCGTTATAGAAGAAGCCTTTTCTCAAGCTAAAGAAAATATCGGTCTTGAACCAAACGACATAACCGCATTTTCTGCAACAGTCGGGCCAGGGCTTGTCGGATGTTTGCTTGTCGGCCTAAATGCAGCCAAAACACTTGCGCTAACTTATGACAAACCTTTTATCGGTGTAAATCATCTTAATGCACATTTATGCGGGAATTACATAGACACAGATTTGAAACCACCTTTTATGGCATTGCTTGTTAGTGGCGGACATACTCAAATTATTGATGTTAAATCATATTCAGAACAAAAAATTATCGGCGAAACCATTGACGATGCAGTAGGTGAAGCGTATGACAAAGTAGCAAGATTAATTGGTTTGCCATACCCCGGTGGGCCTAAATTAGACAAACTGGCACACGAAGGTAATCCAAAAGCTTACCAACTACCGGAAGGAAAAGTTGACGGTTACAATTTCAGCTTTAGCGGACTAAAAACTGCCGTTTTACGTCTGGTCAAAGAATTAAAATCGAAGAATGAAAACAATCAACTTAGCGAAGAACAAATCGCCGATGTTTGCGCAAGTTTTCAAGAAAGAGTTTCTGCAACACTATTAAAAAAAGTTAAAATGGCACTTGTTGAATCCGGTTATTCCCAAGTCGTTATCGCTGGCGGTGTCGCTGCAAACTCCGAAATAAGAAAGAAAATTTTCGATTTAGCAAACGAAGGTTACAAAGTTTTTGCACCCCCAATGAAATATTGCACAGACAATGCCGCTATGGTTGCCTCGTGTGCCTATTTCAATACAAATACTTTCGACGATATTAATGTGGAAGTTTTTTCAAGAGTCAAATAATTATATCTTTTGATGCTCTTCAACCCACCTTAATATAAAATCTACAATCTCTTTTTCTAAATTGATATTGAAATGATTATTTATTTCTCTTATAAAATAGCACGGGCTTGTTACATTAATTTCGATGATTTTCCCATCAATAACATCTAGCCCAACCATCACAAGCCCAAGTTTATTGAGTTCTTTTGCAACGGACAAAAATTTCTCTTTTTCATCAAGTGAAATTTCTGCCTTTGCAATATTACAATCGGCATGCTCATTAAATTTAAAATCATTATTGCTAGGAAGTTTTTGTACCGCAACATCAAGAACCTTATCTCCCAAAAACAAAACTCGCTTATCTCCAAACTTTGCTTTTTCGAGATATTTTTGAACCATAACTAACGTTGTACCATTTTTTGTTAATTGATTAATTATAACGGAAGTATTTAAATCACCTTTTTTTAGCACCATTACTCCGGTACCAAAACATTGATTGAGAGGTTTCAAAACAATTGTTTCATGCTTGTCTAAAAACTCTATGATATCTGTTTTTGACGCAGTTACAATGTTTTCGGGCATAAGATGAGAAAATCTTGTCGCATGAAGCTTTTCATTAAAATCTCTTATTGAGGCTGGATTATTCAAAACAAGAGTTTTTTCAGTATCTACAAAATCAAATACATACGTTGCAGAAATATAATCCATGTCAACAGGAGGGTCAGGCCTAAACATAACCAAATTAAAATCATTTATCTCGGCTTTAATCGCTTTGTTTTTGTCATAAATTATATTACCATTATCCAATTGAACAAGATAGCATTCGCAATACGCCTTGTTTTCGTAAAGTGATAATTTATCTATTGTTGAAATCCAAACATCAACATTTCTCAAAAGCAATTCTTTGATTATCCAAAAATTTGTAACTAAATCGTTAAATTCAAACCATTTTAATTCTAATCTGTCTATAATAAATAATGTTTTCATAATAACCTCTTTTAAGTGTAGGATACTACTAAAAGACCTATTGTGCAATCAGTAAGTAAGGTATATAATCTTAACATTTCTTAATATAAAACCAAACATGCGCAATAAAAAATTTGTTCAAGTGTTATTATAAATGTAGAAGAAAATTAAAGTGTGTTAATAAATTTGTAGAAAGGTAGAAAATTATGACAGTAGAACAAGTAAATGGTGCACAAACACAAGCTCCTAAGAAAAATTATACAACCGCAGCACTTGCAACAGCAGGATTAGGCGCAGTTGGTGCAACTGGTGGTTATTTCTTGGGTGGTTCAAGACCAACATTAGAAGAAATTTTCAAACAAAAACCGGATGCATTTACAGCATCTGAAGTTACAGCAGCAGACTCAGAAGCTGCAACAAAATTAGCAGCAGCGCAAACAGAATACAAAGCTGCAGGTGCCGCTGAAAAAGCAGAATTAAGAACTGCCGCAGAAGCGCTTCGTGACGAAATTAAAAACGCAACGCCGGATAATTTAGCAGATTTGAATCAAAAAGTTACAGATGCAAAAACTGCATATAATGCAAAAGAAATTGAAGTTACTCTAGCTGATGGTTCAAAAGTTAAGAAAAAAGCAACTGATATCGCAAAAGATTTGAAAGATGCAAAAGCAAAGCTTGCCGCAGCAACTGATGATGCCGCGAAAGAAGCAGCAAAAAAAGAATTGGACGCAGCAAGAGCTAATGTAAAAACTTTCAGAGAACAAGCTAAAAAAGAAATTGGTGATTTAGGTACTGCGCAAAAAAATCTTCACAATGCTAAAAAAGCAAAATTTGATGAATTAGCAAAAGTTGACGGTAGCAATGAAAAGAAATTAGTTGATGCGGTTGCTGAAAAATCTAACAATTTTAAAAACGCTATGAAAACAAAAATGGACGAAATCCTTGGCAGAGATGAAATCAAACAAGCATTCGAAAAAGTTAAAAAGGCATTCCCTAAAGAAGGTAAAGGCAAAGCCGCATTGATTTACGGTGGTATCGCAGCTGCTGTAGGTTTGGTTGTAGGTATTTTCTTCGCAGGTAAAAAAGAAGCCTAACCTAGCGAATTCAATTAACACATTTTAGATAAAAACGGACACTGTGCAAACAGTGTCCGTTTTATTTCTAAACACTTGTACCTTTTGGCAACTTCTCTAACTTGTAGAATATTTCAGCAGAAGATTTAAACTTTTTAGGATTAGAAGTCACATAAAATTCTCTTTTGCCAGAAAAATCTTCTCTCAACATATTACTCTTTGCCAAATCATTTTTTATAAATTCCGCAAAATAAACTGCCGGATCAATAAACCTTTCTTTGTCTGTAAACTTTGCTAAAACATCCATTAAATAAGGATAATGAGTACATCCCAAAATAATTTTTTCAGGACTGTTATAAAGCATCTCCGCTAGTTGATTTGAAATTATTTTTTCACTTTGCTCGTCTTTTTCCTTACAGTTTTCAACAATCTTTACCCACTGCGGACAAGCTCTTTCTACAATTTCAACTTGTGGATTATATTTCTCAATTTCTTTTTTGTAAACGTGTGAATTTATTGTCGCCGGAGTCGCAAAAATACCAAATCTTTTTATATCCATTTCTCCCAAAATACTCGCAACTGATTGGATTATCGGATAAATTTTGAAAGAATAATTGTCTTTAAGTTTTTCATAAGTCACCGCAGAGGTAGTATTACAAGCCATAACTACCGCTTTAACTTTTTTTGTTTCAAAAAATTTAAAAATTCTATCTGCAAAATCGAGAAGTTGTGCTTCTGTTTTTTCCCCGTATGGCATATTTTTTGTATCACCAAAATAAATGAAGTCTTCTTGTGGAAGTAATTTTTCAACCTTATCCAAAACTGTCAAACCACCAATTCCGGAATCAAAAAAACCAATCGGTCTATAGTCAAAATTATTATTCTTTTTATCTATATCTTCCATTTATATTCTCTTATTTATGGGTTTTAAAATATTCTATAATTCCATCAACAATTGCTTGCGCAGTTGCATCTTTACGCGATTTAGAATCTAATTGCTCACGCTCAGTCTCATTCGAAATAAATCCAATTTCGACCAAAACTGCGGGACTTGTAGTATGATTTATAACATAAAATTTAGACTTAAACAAGCCACGATTTGGCGAATTTATTGAACTTGCAAGAGACGCTTGAATTTGTTGCGCTAACTCTAAACTTTCTTGGTGATAATAGTGCGTTTCAACACCGGACGCATCCGGATTTAAACTTGAATTTACGTGAACACTAACAAAAATATCCGGTTCATACGCAGCACTTATTTCGCAACGTTCTTCTAATGAAACATACGTATCATTATTACGAGTTAAATAAACATTGAAACCTTCTTTCGTAAGGAGAGTTTCAACCATTTTGGTAACTTCAAGAACGATATCTTTTTCATAAAGTTGCCCAGACATTGCACCTACATCACTACCGCCATGACCGGCATCAAGAACAATTGTTTTTTTATTGTTTAATAAAATCGCAGAAGGATCTGAAGGCTTTTTATCTGTCGGTTTTGCCGGTTTTACGGTTATAGGTTTCCTAATCGGAGATGTTGGTTTAACTTCTTTAAGCTTAATTTTTAAATTTTTACCATCTGCACTCAAATATGAGCTTAAAACTCCGCTATTTTCAATAGGAATAACCAATTTTAACCCTACATTCGGTAACAATTCAATTTTTGCTTTTGCAAATAAAGTATTTTTTATATTTTCTAAAAATGCTGCCTCATTGTATTTTAGCGCATTGAACATATACACACTAAACTGATTGGCCGTACGCTCAACCCCATGGATTACTGCATTATTGAATGACAAGATTAATGACGCAGTTTGCGCATCTTCAATATCTATACCATAAGCCAAAACATCGGTCGTTCTTTCAGCTAAAGCACGAGTATTCATTTCCTTATAGTTGCCGATAATTATTGATTGATTATCAGAAGAAAACATCGGTATATAATTTTCGGTATTCTCCGTAGCAATTACAACACGAGCTTTATTTACCGAAAACTGACCGATTTTCACTCTATCTGTTTGATTTATTTGAAACTCTTTATTACGTAATGATTGGTCAACTACAGCATTCGGGATATCAAAAACAACCCTTGACGGATTTGCAAGTATCATTGGACGCTCTATGGTTGTCGCCCCAAAACCATTAAGAAGAACTGCATTTTGTTTTATGGTAACCTTGTTAAGATAATATTTTGTATTTAATTTCAAATCTTTTTTAACAAGATTTTGGGCAACGTTTTGAATCTGCTCTAATAAACCGTTTTCATCCGGTGTCATAACGGTTGTGTATTCATAAAAATCACTTGCGGATTCGTGTTCATCTCTATATGTATTTTGAAAATACTCGTTTTGTAGCGCATTGTTTTTAAATTTTATAAACAAATTATTCTTAAAACGCACGAAACTAATATCTTCGGCATCAAAATTATCATTAACATAAATAACAACTCGTACTTGATTAGGGTTTGTAGAAAACTGCGCTATCTTAACTTGTCGAATTGCCCCATAATGAAATGTCCAATCTTGTTTCGGTATAGTTAAAATTGAGGACTCTAAATCAAAATAAATCCGTTTAGGATTATCCATCGCAACAATTTTGATTTCTTGCGCAATAGGTTCCTCCGAATTATCTTGGGCAGAAAGTAAAATGAACGAATTGGAAGTATCAAAATTTGCCGAAGTTATCTTGAAAACTTCTTGCGCATTTGCACTCGGGCAAAAAGTCAATAATGTAGCCATTAATATTGCGGCAAATATAAAAAGCTTCTTTAGAATTCCAAATCTCATACAACGTTATTATATAACGATAATTAATCTCGTTCAAGTTGTTACGATAAATTAAACTAAATTTTCTTTTATTGCGATATATATAGCATTTGAACGATTTTTTGCATCCAGTTTTTTGATAATACTCCCGACATGAGCTTTTACAGTATGCTTACTGATAAAAAGTTTTTGTGCAATTTCTTCGTTACTCAAACCTTGAACAATTAATTCCAAAACGCACAATTCAGATTTTGTTAATCGCATAATTTTCCTCCAATTATTACAATTTTAACATTATTTCGGTTTGCGTGTTTAATTTTATTTCCAGTTTTTAGTAATTTTCGAATTGCAAACTTAAAGACAACCCTAACGGTTGCCTTTAAAAAATTTATAAACCAAACATTATATACAATTAATTAACATTCATTTCTTTTTCAAATCCGAACAACGAACTTACTGATTCGTCATCATGGATTCTTGAAATAGCAGCACCTAAAAGCGGTGCAACTGAAAGTTGTTTTACATTCGGAGGCATTTTATCCATATCAAGAGGAATTGTATTTGTTACTATACATTCCTTGATAGGTGCATTAGCCAATCTTTCAACTGCCGGGCCTGAGAAAACAGGGTGTGCCGCACACACATAAACATCTTTTGCACCTTTTGTTTTAAGCAATTTAGAAGCCTCGCAGATTGTACCTGCTGTATCAATCATATCATCAAACATTACGCACACTTTGCCTTCAACTTCACCGATAACATGACTTGCAATAGCTTCGTTATGTTTATCACGACGTTTGTCAATTATAGCAAGCGAACAACCTATTTGTTTTGCAAAATGTCTTGTTCTTTGAACTCCACCGGTATCAGGGCTCACTGCAACCATATCATCTGGGTCAATACCTAAACCTTTGATATAATTTACCAAAATCGGAGTTGCAAAAATATGATCAACAAGAATATTAAAAAATCCTTGAATTTGTCCAGTATGCAAATCCATCGCCAAAACTCGATTTGCACCTGCAGTTGTCAACAAATCCGCAACAAGTTTTGCGGTAATAGCTTCACGACCGGAAGTTTTTCTATCTTGTCTTGCATAACCATAATAAGGAATAACTGCCGTAATTGATTTTGCACTAGCACGTTTGAAAGCATCAATAATAATTAGCAATTCCATCAAATTTTCATTCACTGAATTGCAAAGCGGTTGGATAATAAAAACATCATCACCACGAACACTTTCTTTTACTTGAACATAAATTTCACCATCGGCAAAATTTTTAATAACCATAGGCCCAATTGATGTACCAAGGTAATCCGCAATTTCTTGCGCAAGTTTAGTATTGGAACGACCCGCAAATAATTTGATATCATGTGTAGGGGTAATCGCGCGTTCCAACTGTTGTAATGACATTTCTAAAACCATTTCGATAAATCCTTTCATTGGTAATTCCAACATTGAGTATTATAAGCCCGTTGGAATTTTACCTCAACATATTTTTAAGTAATATTACTAAAACCGTCAAAAAATTTTTTTGCCATTTTATTTTCTATAAAGAATCGTATATTTGGAGTAGTTTATCCCTTTGAATAAAATCTTTAGCATGTTAAACTATTACTATGACATTAACACTTGAGGAATTAGTTTCACAAATAAAAGACCGGCTCGACATCGTAGATGTAGTGCAGGAAGTTGTCATTTTAAAAAAAAGAGGCGGTCATTATTGGGGATTATGCCCGTTCCATAAAGAAAAGACGCCTTCATTTTCAGTAAATCCGGCACTTGGAATTTACAAATGTTTTGGGTGTGGAGAAGGCGGTGACGCAATCTCTTTTATGATGAAAACCCAAAACAAAGAGTTTACCACAATCATCAAAGAACTTGCTGAACGATTTAATCTTGAAATGCCAAAGCACCTAAGTGCAGAAAATTCTAAAAAAGGCATTAAAGAAGAAATGATGAAAGCTTGTGCCAAAGCTGCAGAATTTTACAACTTGCGCCTCAATCAAGATAAATCAAAAGAAACTTTGGCCGTATGTAAATATCTCGAAAACCGCGGAATTACCAAAGATGTAATCGACACTTATATGATAGGTATTGCGCCAAAAGGTTTTACGACTTTTTATGACAAATTCAAAGATGAATTTTCTGCAGAAGTTTTAGAAAAAGCAGGTTTAATATTAAAAGCAAGAGACGGAAGTTACATTGACAGATTTAGAAACCGAATTACTATACCTATCCATAATGAATTCGGAGATGTTGTTGCATTTGGAGCAAGAGCAATTTTAAAAGATCAAGAACCAAAATACCTCAATTCTTCAGATTCACTTATATATAATAAGAGCAAACTATTATATGGCATGTATTTTGCCAAAGACTCAATCAAAGATGAAGATAGTGTCATCCTTATGGAAGGCTATTTTGATGTGATTTCTGCACAAGTTCATGGAATAAAAAATGCGGTAGCGTCTTGCGGAACCTCATTAACTTCAGAACACATCAAATTACTTTCGCGCTACACAAAATCAAGGAAAATTTATTTGTCATTTGATACAGATTCTGCGGGGCAAAAAGCAACCCAAAGAAATGCCGATTTGATAAAAGAAGCGTTTGAAGGTTTAGGTAATATAAAACAATTTGATGAAAGTTATTTATCTGTAGCAAACAACAAATTTGCATGCGAAATAAGGGTTATCGCACCACCTGAAGGCAAAGACCCTGATGAATTCATCAGAAGTGTCGGCGCAGACAGTTACAAACATTATATGGCTAATGCACCGCTATTGTTGGATTTTCAACTTCAAAATATTATGAAAGAAAAGGATTTATACCAAACTCCGATTGAAAAAACAAAATTTGTACAACGTGTTGCACCACTTTTAAAAGAAATTCAAAACGAAATCGTACTGAGTGAATATATCAGAATGTTGGCCCATGCCATTCAAGTTGAAGAAAACGCCTTGGTTTATGAAATAAAGAATTTGAACCGTCGCAATGACAAAGAAGAATACGAACCTCAAAGAAATGTTAAGAAAAATGTACCAATTATAGAAAAAACGCAAAAAAATTTATTGAGTGTTTTTCTTGTACTCGACAGCCCTCTAAGTTTTACTCAAATTAGTGAAATCATAGGCGACACAAAGTTTTCGGACGAAACGTTAATAAATGTAAAATCTACAATTGACAAATTAACATGTACCGTAAATAATGTGAAGGAATTGATAGATAAACTCTATACTCACTATGTCCAAAACCCTGAAATACACAAGCTTTTGACGGAATTGGTCGGAACAGCGGAAACATTCCAAAACCTTGAAGAAGATGATTTCAGAACATTGATACAAGAAAACGTAAACAAAATAAATCAGTGTTACAAAGACAAAGAAAAAGAACAATTACAAAATTTATATAAAAGCGCAAATGATGATGATATGGAAGCACTAAAAATTCAGATGCAGCTTAGAGATAGGATAAAAAACAGATACAAATTGGAGAATTATTAATGACTAAGAAAAGACAATCAAACTCCTCTGTTGTAAGTATTATGGAAGAAGACAACATGAACTTACAAGGCGTAGAAGACGAAATCGCTCTTGAAGAAAGCAACGATGGCGTTAGCTATGTAAACATGGATATTTCAACAGATAATATCGAGGATATCGTTACTCAAAAAATGGAATCCAGAATGAATTTGGATGATGTATACATGACACACAGTCATGAAGAACAAGAAGTGGAAATCCCAAAAGGTGTAGCTGTTGATGACCCTGTCAGATTATATTTAAGAGAAATCGGAAGAATAAAACTTTTGTCTGCAAACGAAGAAATCGAACTTGCGCGCAAAATTCTTGAAGGCGGTACTCCTGGAGCAATTGCCAAAAGAAAACTTGTGCAAGCAAACCTTCGTTTAGTAGTAAGTATTGCAAAAAAATACGTTGGTCGCGGCATGTTGTTCTTGGATTTGATTCAAGAAGGAAACTTGGGTCTAATCAGAGCCGCTGAAAAATTTGATCACGAAAGAGGGTTCAAATTTTCAACTTATGCAACTTGGTGGATTAGACAAGCGATTACTCGTGCAATTGCCGACCAAGCAAGAACAATTCGTATTCCGGTTCACATGGTTGAAACAATCAACAAATTAAAGAAAGTTACCAGAAGACTTGCTCAAGAACTTTCAAGAAAACCAACCGAAGACGAATTGGCAATTGAAATGAACGTTTCAATACCAAAACTTCGTGAAATCATCAAAATCGCACAAGAACCTTTGTCTTTAGAAACTCCTATCGGTAAAGAAGAAGACTCAAGATTAGGCGATTTTATTGAAGATAAAGAAGCAGATGCGCCAATCAAAACAGTTGCAAGCGAACTTTTGAGAGAAGACTTGGCAGAAGTTTTATGCACGCTATCACCAAGAGAACGTGATGTATTGAGATTACGTTTTGGTATGGATGATGGTCGCCAAAGAACCTTAGAAGAAGTTGGTCAATTGTTTGGCGTCACTCGTGAACGTATCAGACAAATCGAAGCAAAAGCTTTGAGAAAGCTTCGTCATCCAAACAGAAGTAAACGTCTTAGAGAATACGTTGAATCATAATTAACAAAAAAGACCCTTTCGGGTCTTTTTTGTTATTAGTTTTTTAAACTACCTTTGCAACTTTCAAAACTTTATTTCAATTTAGCTTCAAGAGCATTTAGGCGAGCTTCAAGCTTTTTGTTTTGTTCTTTTAGTTGCTTAACTTCTTGTTTCAAGGCTTTGTTGTCGTCTTGGATTTGTTTAAACGCCTTGTCATAAACATCAATTTTAGCTGCAAGT
>JAZSRN010000031.1:0-22669 GCA_045538535.1 Candidatus Gastranaerophilaceae bacterium
CCTCCCCGCTGGCGCAAACGCAGTCATAGCAAGGGTTTCGGGCAATTTTAACCCCCCGACTTTTTCCATAAAATCTATGTCCATACTATCCATAAGCATATTTACCATATACCCATTATAACAATTTTTTTAACAAGTACAAGCACTATATTAAATTTTTAACAAAAAATACTCATTTATTCACTAATACTAAATTATCTTTTTATCAATCCTACTATTTTTTATCAAAACACATAAACTTTTTATGCTATAATAGACTGGAGAGGTGTTTATGGTTTTAGAAAATAAATTAGGCATTACAGAATCTGCAGAACTTGCAAGAGAAGAAGAACGCATCAGTAAAACCAAAGCTATAGAGCTTTTTGAAAAAGGTATTCTTAATTCTCTTGAAGCGGGTAAATTTAGTTCGCTTTCTAAGATTCACAAATATCTATTTGACGAAATTTATCCTTTCGCCGGTGAAACAAGAGAGGTAAATCTTGCTAAAGGGAATTTTAGATTTGCTCCGGTAATGTACCTAAAACCCGCCTTAGAACATATTGATAATATGCCTCAATCTACATTTGAAGAAATCATTGATAAATATGTAGAAATGAATGTTGCCCATCCTTTTAGAGAAGGAAATGGAAGAAGCACACGCATTTGGTTGGATTTAATTTTAAAAAAAGAAATCGGTAAAGTTGTTGACTGGTCAAAAGTTGACAAAGAAGACTATCTACTTGCAATGGAACGTAGCCCTATTAAAAGTGTGGAAATAAAAGAACTTTTAAAACAAGCATTAACTACTGATATAAATAATAGACTTGTTTACATGAAAGGAATTGATGCAAGCTATAGTTATGAAGGCTATTTTATATATAAAACAGAAGATATGATTTAATAGGCAAATTTATTATTTTTTCTTTTTAAATAAAATGATGAAAAAATCGCGGGTATCTCCCGCGATTTTGAATGTTAATAGCATATTTTTAGCCTTTATTACCACCGAATGCCCAATTAAAAGCAAGTCCGATACCTGCGGCAATTAAACCCCATTTGCCGGCTTGTTTCCATTTAAAGTTTTTAAGACCTTTTGTTATCGCTTCCGGTGTATCTTTTTTGAACGCTTTTGCTGTGTCATCCCAATAGCTGCTCAAAGTTTTACCCGCATCATCTACAAGCGCTGTTTCTCTTGCTGTGAAAATTTTCAATTCATCATCTATAGTAGTAAGTAATGATGCTTTTGTTTGACCGGTTGCAAGGGTTTTCGCTTCCGCTGCAATTTTTGCTTCTTCTGTTGCTGTAATACCGAATGATTTTGGATTTTCTTTGATTAATTTTTCAATATCATCTGCAGTTGCAGTATCAGCTAAACCTTCAACTAATGTTTTGGCAGCATTATTGGTAGCTATATTTTCACGTGTAACTTTTAAACTAAATTCTCTAGCTTGTTCAGTAGCCTTCTTCGCGATATCGTCAAGTTTTATGGCATTTAATTGTGGTTCAACTCTGCTAACAATATTTTTAGCGTCAACATCTGTTATTGAAGCAACCAAAGTTTGTTCGCTTGGAGTCAATTTAGCTCTATCACCAACTTCTGCAAATTTTTTGATTGCATCATAGTGTTGAGCATCTCTAATCCTCTCACTTGCAAAAATCGGTGCTTTTTCTGCAGCTAATAAATT
Organism: Candidatus Gastranaerophilaceae bacterium; assembly: GCA_045538535.1. GTDB lineage: Bacteria > Cyanobacteriota > Vampirovibrionia > Gastranaerophilales > Gastranaerophilaceae > RUG14219. The sequence goes on from JAZSRN010000031.1 coordinate 1,665, forward strand.
TTCTGCAATTTCTAATCTTTTTGCATCATGGAAATTACTGTTTGCAGCGTTAATCAAATCATCTACAAATTTGCCCCCTTCGGTAAACGGAGATGCTTTAGAATGTGCATACCAAGCTGCACCACCAGCACCCGCAGCCGTAAGCACTAAACCTTTACCGTTAAACGTGTCTGCATCGCCTCTGCCTTCAAAATTGACAGAAGTAGTCGGTTGGGTCTGTTGTTGATTTTGTAACCCTTGAAAATACTGTGCACTCATAAAGTCAGTATTTGTTCCTACTGAATATGGATTATAACCATAACCATACTTTAATGAATCTAATGACATAACCTTTACCCCACTAAATTTTAAATAACCTTTACCTTATACATAGATAAACAATTTTGGGATAAAAAAATTGCTTTTTTGTAAACAATTGTTAAGATATTAATTGCGAAAACAAATTTTCAAACTCAGGGAACGAAATATCAACCCACTCGAAACCGTTAATACACAAAGGATTTTGACATATTAAGCCAGCAACAAACAAACTCATCGCAAGTCTATGGTCATGATATGTTTCAACTTCACAACCGCCAATCAAATCAGATTTGCCGTTTATTACAAACCCATCTTCAGTTTCTTCGATATCAACACCCAATTTTTTTAACTCGCAAACAACAGCCGAAATCCTATCTGATTCCTTATTCCTCAAATCTTGAGCGTTTTTTACGATTGTTACACCTTCCGCTTGTGTTGCCAAAACCGCAATAATAGGCAATTCATCAATCAAACGCGGAATTATCTCACCTTCAATAGTACAAGCTTTCAAATTAGAATAAGAAACTTTAATATCTCCAACATCTTCGCCGGCAATATTACATTTGTCCAAATATTCAATCTGCCCGCCCATTTTCGCAACTACGTCTAAAATCCCCGAACGCGTTGGGTTCAAGCCAATATTTTTTATAATAATTTCACTATTAGGAACAATCAAACTTGCAACAATAAAATATGCCGCGGACGAAATATCTCCACAAACATCTATTTCACAAGGTTCTAATTCTGATTTACTAACAGACACCTTGTTTTTATCGATTTTTATTTCAGCACCCATATATTTCAACAACAATTCCGTATGATTTCGCGAAATATAAGGTTCTGTAAATGTTGTTACACCTTTTGCATGCAATCCGGCCAACAAAATACAAGATTTTACTTGCGCAGACGCCAACGATGAGTTATACTCAATTCCTTGCAACTCAGTACCTTTTATGAACAAAGGGGCCTTAAAATCCTTAGCTGAAATTTCTGCGCCCATCAAAGAAAGCGGCTCTATAACTCTTTTCATCGGACGTTTTGATAAACTTTCATCACCAATTAAAGTCGAATTAAAATTTTGACCGGCAAGAATTCCGGAAACCAAACGCATTGTTGTTCCGGAATTTCCGCAATCCAAATCTGAACTTGGCACTATAAGCGCACCGTTTGAAATTATTTCAACGGTTTTTTCATCTATATAACGACTTTGAATACCCAAACATTTAAAAAGCTTCAACGTCGAAATCGGATCTTGACCTTGCGAAAAATTACGGATTACAGATTTACCTTTAGCAAGCGATGAAAACATTACCGCACGATGTGAAATTGATTTATCCGCGGGAATTGTAACGCTTCCCCTTAACCCACTATTCAACTTTTGGACAATCTTTTGCATAGCAAAATTCTACCATAAAATTTGACAATTCACTAAAAATTGTTTATCATCCGAATATGAATAATTTGAGAATTGAATCAATATCGTCTCTTGATATCGTAAAATTGCGCAAAATCCTAACTTCGGAAAAACTTACCGATGCCCAAAAAGCTAGTTTTATTCGCAAAAACAACATTGAAATCAAAAATCTCGTAAAAGGTAAAATCACCAAACAAGAATTTGCCGGCATGATGGAAAATAGACCTTTAATTAGGTTTAGACCATTGAAAAATTCTTACACCAAACGCGGAGACAAAATTCTGCTTGCCAAAGCTCTCGGGATAAAAACAAGTGAAATTGAAAAATTCATCGCTAAAGTTTCAAATAATCTTGATTCAACAGATATCGAAACTATTGAAAAAGCCAAAACTTACGCATACCGTCACGGCACTAAAGATGAAATTGTTGCATTTTTAGGATATGAACTTGCTGACCAAAAACATATACTAAAAAAACTTTATAAAACACTTCAATATAATTCCGGTGGTTTGGCGGATTATTTTTCACGCCCTATTCACAGAATGAGCAACAATACTTTGGCCAAATTATATACAACAATTGACAAAAGCCTAAAAGCCGCACACCGCACAGGCGCAATAACAACCGAAGAACTGAATTCCACTGCAGAATGGGCTTTGATAAGAATTTACGAAATTCAAAACAACTCAAAATTAATCAATGCAGTTAAACTTCACAAAAAATTAAAATAAAATGCTCAAAACTTATGAAAAATTTTTAGATAATTTAGACAATAAACTTGCACAATATTTTGAATTTGAAAAAGATGATATTGTGTGTAAACAAGGTTGTTCTCATTGTTGTGAACACGGAGATTATCCGTTTTCGAGATTAGAATTAGAGTATCTAATGCAAGGAATTTTACAACTTGAACCGCAAATAAAAAAACAAGTTTTTGAAAACTTCAAAAAAATAACAAACAAATTTGATTATACATGCCCTTTTCTAATTAATAAATCTTGTTGTATTTACAAATACAGAAGCATAACTTGTCGAACACACGGACTTGCATATTTGAATTCAGAGAACATCGCTAAACTTCCGGATTGTACAAATCTTGGCCTAAATTTTAGCAATACGTTTGACCCTAAAACATCTGTTATAACCCGAGAAATAATCAAGGAAAATTTAGACCTAAATGAAATCATTAAAAACGCTAATAAAAACTTGGAATTTGGAGAAATTCGCGCTCTTGTAAACTGGTTTAACGAATTAAAATAATTGCGATATAATGAATTTAGAAAGATGGAGAATTTATGCAAAACCAAACAGATATAATTGCCGCAACACATTTGGGCAAAAAAAGTATAGGAAGCGAAAATTACAATCCCGCATTATTGGTTGTGGTTCCGCGAGAAGAAAACCGCCAACAATACAATATTTTAAATGATGAATTGCCCTTCAACGGTTACGATATCTGGCATGCGTACGAATTTTCCACCCTTACGCAAAACTCAATTCCGGTAACAAGAGTGATAAAACTAAAATATAACTGCAATAATGATTACTTGATTGAATCAAAATCTTTGAAATTATATCTAAACTCATTTAATATGAGCAAGTTCGGGAAAAATATCCACGATTGCCTTAAAATTTGCAAAAATATTATTCAATCGGATTTGAGCAGTAAACTTAAAACTTCAGTAGAATTAGAGTTTTTAAAAGAAGATTCGAATAATACAAAAATTTTTAAAGATTATAAAAATATTTTTGAATATATCAATGAAGAAAATTTAATAATTGACAAGTTTAAAGAATCCCCCGAATTACTTGAATACACGACCACAAACAACCAAAAAGAATACAGATTATTCTTTGATTCACTACGCTCAAATTGCCGAGTAACCCATCAACCTGATTTTGGCGATGTATTTATATATTACAAATCTGACAAACATTTCCACGAAGAAAGTTTAATAAAATACCTAACATCGTTCCGCTCAGAATATCATTTTCACGAAGAATGTTGCGAAATGATTTTCAAAAGACTTTTTGACATTTTAGACAAAAATGACGAATTATTTGTTTGTGCACTATATACACGCCGCGGCGGAATTGATATTTGCCCTGCCCGTTGGAGCAAAAATATTGAACCTCAAGAGGTTTTGCCCCTACTAGAATTAAATACTTTCGCAAGAAAAAGTATAAAACAATAAATTGCCTAAAATACTTCCCCTTAAAGTCTAATGAAACTCCCATTAAATCTCGCATAATAAGTGTGAAAAGGAGATTGTCATGTTTAAATTTTTCAAGTATCTTACATGGACTTTAGTTTTAATCGGTGCACTTAACTGGGGTCTCATCGGATTTTTCAATTTTGATTTGGTCGCATTCTTATTTGGTGAAATGTCAACACTTACTAGAATCATATACGATTTAGTAGGTATCAGTGCGATTGTAGCACCAATATTGTGTTATATGTGTCACAAAAAACACGACGAATACAAATACGACTAATCCTCAACGTCAAGCGGGAACAAGGTTTAAGCAGTTCCCGCTTTTGACCTAAGAACAATTATTTTCTCTTTCACATACGACCGTTTTTGTCATAAATACCCCCTATTATACAACTATAAATTACAGAGCAAAAAGGAGAAAATAATGATTAACACACCACTAGTTGAAAGAAAAAGTCTTAGCCAACAAGAAATAGCAAAATTAAAAATGGTTATTAGATACTTAATTACAGCATGCTTAATCAGCATAATCCGCTGTTTACCAATGATATTTTGGTTTAACTAAAAGTCGTAATCAATTCCATGTTTTTCAAATAATTGAGTAAAGAATTTTTTTTCTTTTATAACGTTTTCTTTTGTTAAAACCATACCAAATCCACGTGAAAACTGACGGTTCTTATACAAATCTTTATCACACAACAATACATTTGAAATATATTCATTTACAAAACAATTTACGCGATTACCTAAAGATTTGTTTTTAACAATATTTGATTCCTCAAGCAATTTCAAAAGTTCTTGCGCTCTTTTATAAAAAAATAAAGAATTATCTTGAGTATCTGATGCAATATTTTCTAATGTCAATTTTGCTGCATCAAAACTTTTTATTGCTGGAATAAATTTATATTTTGAATGGAAGAAAATCGCAGAATTTTTTGAAAAAATGTTTATTTTATCTAAATTATTTTCAAACATATTTATTATTGAAGCAAGACGCAAAACCTCTCCTAATCCATTTTTACGAAAATCTGAACTTACTTTCATAAAAAACCCCTCCATGTCTTTACTTAACCGCGACATAAAAAATGTTTCACGCGCCAATATATATTGATTTTTGTCAATAAGTCGTGTCTCAAACATTCCAATATCGTCCTTACACAAAGAAATTAATGAAACATCTCTTAAATGAGGCAATTTTACATTATCTAAAAACACAAAACGCCTATTTTCTCCTATTTGTAATGGTTGGATTCTCGGTTTAATTAACATATTTAGTGAAAAAACGTAAAATTATTTTTTGCTACACATATTTATTTCATTTACAAATCTTATTAAGAATTTAGCATATATATTATTTTTATTGTATTATTTTCACAAATGGAATATTAAGAAACGGAACACATGCCGTGGAAAGAGGTTTATAATGAATAGCGTTGTATTAGTGGGACGTGTAGGCAGAGATGCCGAAATCAGATATTTTGAATCAGGAAAGTGCCGAGCATCTTTCTCAGTTGCAGTTAATCGCTGGGACGCAAAAACTAAATCTGAAATTGTCGACTGGTTCAACATTGACGTTTGGGACAAACAAGCAGAATTTGCATCTACTTACGTTAAAAAAGGCGTAATGTTAGCAATTGAAGGTCGTATTGGCCAAAACAAATGGACAGATAAAACCACCGGTGAAGAAAAAGAAAGCTTCCTCGTTGTTGCTACCGGAATTAGACTTTTAGGTTCAAAAAGAGACGCTGAAACATTATGATAATTAATAGTGATATAGTCGGAATTATTGCCGATGATTTGACAGGTGCTAATGACACCGCACTTCAATTTCATCTTAAAGGTGCAAACACTCAAATCCTTTTGAATGATGAAGTTGAATTGTTAAATATAAAAGGGACTCAAACTTGGGCTATTGCAACAGAAACAAGAAATATTGAACCGCAAATAGCTTATGACAAAGTTTTTAAAACAACGTCATCAATTCTTGAGAAAATTAATCCTGATTATTTTTACAAAAAAATTGATTCAACAATCAGAGGCAACATTGCGGTTGAGGTTTTGGCCGCACTTTCTGCACTAAACTGGGATGCTTCAATTATCTGCCCCGCCTTTCCGGCAGAATCTCGCATTACAATAGGTGGCTACCATTTATTAAAAGGTATACCTGTAGAAAGAACTGAAATGGCCAGAGACCCTCACAACCCGATTGGAGAATCTCACATCCCGACCCTTTTAAAATCTCAATTGTCTCCTGAAACACAAGACATTGTAGGGCATATTGAATTCAGAACAATTATCAAAGGCGCCGGCCCCATCTTGATGGAAATTAACCGACTTATCAAAGAAGGGAAAAAACTTATTGTTGCTGACGCAACCTCAACAATTGATATTGAACAAATTGCTCTCGCGATAAACAAATCCGATTATAAAATTCTTCCGACCGGTTCCGCCGCATTAGCGCAATGCATGAGTGAAACTTGGTTCGCTAATTTGGAAACTCAACATATTGCAAAACAATTTCCAAAATTGCCAAAATTAATTATTTCAGGAAGCGCAACTCAAATTACATCTAATCAAATCGACAAACTTGACCGAACAGATGAATTTGAAAATATACTAACCATAAATTTGGATTTACAAACTATTTTAAACGGTGTTACACAAGATTTGATTGAAAGATGTATTTTAAACCTTGACAAAAATTACATTGTTGTAGTAAACACATCACATTTGATTATTAATTTTGACGGATTTTCTGACGAAAGCTTTGACGCTGAACTCACAAAGGCATCCTTGGCAAATACTATAACTGATTTTCTCGCGGAATTAACCCAAAAAATAACAGAAAAAAGAGAATTTATACTAATAACTCTCGGAGGAGAAACTTCGTACAAATGTTGCCACGCAATTGGTGCAGACCAATTACAATTAATTGACGAAGTTGCCCCCGCAATTCCGCTTTGTATGGATCACAATGCCCAATGGATTGTGACAAAATCCGGAAATCTAGGTAATAACAATACACTTATTGATATCATAAAATACTTCAACTCACACGATATACAGGAGTAATTATGAAAAAAATTGCAATCACTACAGGTGACCCAAACGGAATTGGCATGGAAATAACGGCCAAAGCATTGAACAACCTTGATTTGCCTAGTGATGATGTTATTCTTATATCCAACAAAAAAATAATTCAATCCGCACCTAAATTAACTAAAACTTACGAAATAATTGAAATTCCCTTCGAGGGTGAAATACAATTTGGGAAAATAACAAAAGAAAGCGGAGATTTTGCGTTCAATTCGGTCAAAAAAGCTTGCGAATTAGCAAACCTTGGAGAAATTTCGGCAATAGTTACCGCCCCGACAGCCAAAAATGCGATGTATTTAGCAGGACACCAATTTAATGGTCAAACAGAAATTTTGCAAAAATATCTCGCACATAATAACCAATTGGCTGAAATGCTATTTGTTGCAAACAATTTCAGAGTTTTACTTTTAACAAGACATGTTGCGCTAAAGAATATTCAACTAACAGACCACATCATTTTTGAAAAAATTTGTAACCTTAAAGAATTTTTCGAGAAAAAATTAAATATCACAAATCCGAAATTTGCACTTTGCGGCTTTAATCCGCATGCGGGCGAAAACGGTTTACTCGGACGGGAAGAAAATGATATTTTAATTCCGGCCGTAAAGGCTTTACGTGAAAAAACTATAAACATCACCAATCCACTTCCTGCAGATACATTATTTGTACAAGCTGCCAACGATTATTTTCAAAATACAAAACCGCTATATGATTGCTATATCGCAAATTATCATGACCAAGGTCTAATTCCGATAAAAACAATCGCCGGCAAAAAAACCGTAAACATGACAATCGGACTTGATGTTATAAGAACATCTCCGGGACACGGAACCGCATTTGACATTGCCGGCAAAAATATTGCTGATGAAACCAGTATGATTGAAGCAATTAAAGCAGCTCTCAACACCTAATCTTCAAAAGCACCACCAATTTTGTAATAATAAGAACAACTTATCCCCGTTCCATTTTCAGAACAGTCTTGTACTAACGCATCCATACTCAAATTGTGCCCAAAAGGTTCAACAATTCCTCTATCATAAATGTCTATCCCAAAAACATCCCTTCCCCATTTGTTAGGAGGCAAAAGCCCGTTCAAATCAAACATCATAACAAACACAGGTTCATCATCATTTATTTGCTCAACATCTTTTATCCCGACAATACTACCGTCTTTGACAAAATATCTGTCTTCAAAAAAATAACTTTGTCCTTTCATGACCCGCGAATTATTCATATACTTTATTTTATAACGTTTAGGAACCTTTTTAGATGTATCAATTCTCAAATAAGGTTTAACTAGTGCAAGCATAAGCGCTTCTCTGTCCTTGGGGGTTTGTGCTGCGTTGAAACTTGCTCTTGTTTCATCCGTCATGTGTGTTTTAATAACTGAAAACATATATTCTGCCCTATTAAAGCGTTCGTTCCATTTTGAAATAAATCTTGCTTGCCAAGGATTGCTGACCGAAACCGGCAACAACAACAAGCCTAAAAAAGCAATTACAAATAATGTTATAGAATATTCAAGTTTCCATTTTATTTTACGCATTAAAATTCCTATGCCATGTCAATAATTTTCTTTTCTTTATGTAATTTTTCGTAAATCCATTCCGGAACAAAATTTTTACCGAGAACAATTTGACCGTTAATTACATTTGGAGCATGAAAATCAGACCCACCCGTTACAATCAAACCTAATTCTTCTGCCATTGAAGAGAAATATTCAACACAAGCCGGAGAATGCTTTCTGTGATAAGCTTCAATACCACGCAAACCAACTGTCATTAATTCTTTAATCAATGTTTCTGCGATATCCAAATCATGAGGGTGTGCAATAACAGGAACACCACCGGCATCATATATAATCTCTACCGCATCATGAGGTGAAACCGTTCTTCTAGGTACATAAACCGGCGAATCATCATGAATATATTTTGTATAAGCTTCAATTACAGAATTTGTACCGCCAACTTGCGTGATAGCTTTTGCAATATGCGGACGTCCGATACTACCACCTTCAGCAACTTGCTTTATAATATCTTCAAACTTAATTTTGATACCTTCTTTCTTAGCTAAAAGTGTAATTATTTCTTTTGTTTGTTCTACCCTTGCCGTTTGCTGACTTTTAAGCAAAGCCTTAAAATCACTATTCTCAATATCCATAAAATATCCAAGAATATGGACTTCGTTACCTTTGTACAAAGTATTAATTTCAACACCTTGAATAACTTCTAACAAATCTTTTTTATTTTCTTTTTGCAGATACTCTCTTGCTACATCACATGACAAAACGTTATCATGATCGGTTAATGCTATTGCATTCAAACCCAATTCTATAGCGGTATCAACGACTTTTTCCGGAGAAAAAACACCGTCCGAATAGAAAGTATGAATATGTAAATCACATTTCATCGTCCTTTTCCTTTTCCTTATCATTACTACTACAAATAAATCTTCTAATAGCAACAGCATGACCCGTAGAAGGTTCAATTTCAACTTCTACGGCATTTACAATCACATTTTTGCTGTCTGCAACATCATAACGTTCTGGCATACAAGTCAAAAATCTATTCAACGAAGTACTATAATCCATCCCGATTACACTATCTTCAGCGCCACAAAATCCGGCGTCCGTAATATATGCCATGTTATCAAAAATCTTCTCATCCGCAGTTTGAACATGGGTATGAGTGCCAAAAAATGCACTTACACCATATTGAGAACAATATCTTGCAAAACATACTTTTTCTGCAGTTGCTTCGGCGTGAAAATCAACAATTACAATCGGCGTAATTTCTTTTAATTTTTTAATTGCTTCAATTGCAACATTCCATTGAGATTCAATAGGCGCCATAAAAACTCTGCCCAGAACACTAACCACACCTATTTTCAAACCGTTAAAATCAATAATTCTTGCCCCTTGACCTTTTGTCCCTTCAGGATAATTAATAGGGCGCACAAGTCTATCAGCATCATCAATATAGTTAAAAATCTCTTTCTTATCCCAAATATGATTTCCACTCGTCATACAATGGACACCATATTCCAAGATATCATTATAATTTTTATGAGTTAAACCAAAACCATGCGACGCATTTTCAACATTTGCAATCACAAAAACATTAGAAAAATTATCTTTATTTTCCGCAAGATAATCTCTGACGGCAAACCTTCCGGGTCTACCAACCAAATCACCAAAAAATAATATTTTTAATGTTTCTGTCATCCTTATCTGTCCTTTTAAAGAGGGATAAGACGTTAGAATTTTACTTAACATAAGAAAGGAAAAACTTTTCTAACGTCTTAATTCTCTTTTTGTCTTACTTAGCTATTTCAGTAGTTCTAAATTCACGAACAACCGTAACTCTAATTTGTCCCGGATAATCCAATTCATCTTCAATACGTTTTGCAATATCACGAGCAAGTTTTTGTGAAGCTAAATCGTCAAATCTTTCAGCTTCAACGATAATTCGAACTTCACGACCGGCTTGAACAGCAAAAGATTGTTTGATACCTTCATAACTATTAACGATTTCTTCAATTTTTTGAAGACGTTTAATATAAATTTCCAAAGTATCACGTCTTGCACCCGGACGTCCGGCAGAAATTGCATCAGCAACTTTAACAAGAACAGCCTCGATTGTATTTGCAACGACATCATCATGATGCGCCTCAATAGCGTGAAGAACCTCTTGTTTTTCACCATAACGAGCAGCCAACTCAACACCCAATTGAATATGAGTACCTTCTTGAGTTTGGTCAACCGCCTTGCCTATATCATGCAAAAGTCCTGCACGTTTGGCAATATGCTCATTTGCCCCTAATTCAGCAGCAAGCATGCCCGCAATGTGTGCAACTTCTAACGAATGTTTCAATACATTTTGTCCATAACTTGTTCTGTAATACAAGCGACCCAATGTTTTTATAAGCTCTTTGTTCAAGCCCATAACACCGGTTTCCAAACACGCGTTTTCACCTTCTGTCCAAATTTTCTTTTCAACTTCTTCACGAGCCTTTTCAACCATTTCTTCAATTCGAACAGGGTGAATTCTTCCGTCAACAATAAGTTTTTCAAGTGCAAGCTTTGCGACTTCGCGTCGTACAGTATCAAAACTTGATAAAACAACTGCCTCAGGAGTATCATCAATAATCAAATCAACACCGGTCAACGTTTCTAATGCTCTAATATTACGTCCTTCACGACCGATAATTCGACCTTTCATTTCATCGTTAGGAAGACCAACAACCGAAACCGTAGTTTCAACGACTTGTTCAATCATACATCTTTGCATTGTTGTAGAAAGGATTTCTTTTGCTTTTTCCAAAGCAGTTTCCTTAATTTTGGCCTCATTTTCACGAATAAGAACAAGTTGTTCTTGTGCCAAATCATTTTTTAATTGTTCTAAAAGCATTTTTTTCGCATCATCTGCAGACATGCCCGAAATTCTTTCTAATTCAGTTGTTTGCTTTAAAACAATTTCTGCAAGATAATCTTCTTTTTCAAGAAGTTCATCTATCTTTTTTTGCACCATAATGTCTTTGTCTGTATACTCTTGAATTTTGTCTTCGAGCATATCTTCGCGCTTTGCAAGTTTTTGTTCTTGACGTGCAAGCTCTTGTCTGCGCTCTCTTTCTTCTTCGTTTAATTTTTCTCTGTCATCTTGCAACTCTTCAATAGCCTTAATTTTGGCCTCTTTTAAAAGAATTTTTTCTTTTTCCTCAAGTGCAAGCCTATCCTTTTGCACAGAAAGAATGATATTTTTCATCTTACTGTGTTGGACATAAAGCACGGCAATTAAAGCTATGATAACAATAATCGCCACGATTAACCCAAGGTTCATCATAAAGCTTATACCTTTTCCTTTTCTATTTTTTTATAATACACGCAATACCCGACACATTTAGCCTATCGGGTCAACTTTAAACTTTTATTTAAACGAATTTTATTGCATATATTTTCAAAAATATTACCTATACTACATCTGATTACATAGTATCATATAATTCAGATTTTGTATAGAGGGTAATTTATAAAATTGACAAATATATATATTATTTTTTTATATTTCATTTTTTTTGTTTATTGTATAATATTTGCTATGAACAAAAAATTATATGTAATTTCCGGCTCATCAGGTGTAGGCAAAGGCACCGTTCTCAAAGGATTTTTACAACGAAATCCGAATTTTATGTTGTCAATTTCTTGCACAACAAGAAAGCCTAGAGAAGGCGAAGTTGACGGCATAAATTATTTCTTTTTGACCAAAGAAGATTTTCAAAACTGTATTGATAACGACAAATTTCTTGAATGGGCAGAATTCGCCGGAAACTTTTACGGCACAAAGAAAAAATTTATAAATCAATGTCTTGAAGAAGGCAAAAACGTTATTTTAGAAATCGACACAAAAGGCGCACTCCAAGTAAAGAAAAAAATGCCGGAAGCAGTGTTAATTTTTATTTGTCCGCCATCTTTTGAAGCTCTTGAAAATCGACTAAGAGGCAGACATACCGAAGACGAAGAAACTATACAAAAACGTTTAAGTGAGGCAAAAGCCGAAATTGAACGCGGTCAAAATTTCGATTTCCAAATTGTAAATGACAATTTAGAAATTGCTATTAAAAACCTTGAAAAAATTGTAAACGGAGAACATAAAAATGCTTAGCGGAAAAAACGTTTTGCTCGGAATTACGGGCGGAATTGCCGCTTATAAAATATGCGAATTGATTAGAATGTACAAACGTGCAAATGCCGATGTACAAGTAGTTTGCACCCCAAACGCACTTAACTTTGTTACAAAACTTACTTTGCAAAACTTGAGCAAAAATGATGTTGCAATCGAAGAATTTAATGTTGAAAACTTCAATCCGGAACATATTTCTTACGCTGATAAAGCAGATATCATGGTTATTGCACCGGCAACCGCCAATACAATCTCCAAAATTGCAACGGGTGTTTGCGATAATCTTTTGACATCAATAGCTTGCGCGTTCACCAAACCGGTAATTGTCGCACCGGCAATGAATTGTAATATGTGGGAAAATCCAATCGTACAAGAAAATTTGAACAAACTACATTATACAGTCTTAGAACCTGAAAGCGGGTATCTCGCTTGCGGTTACGAAGGCAAGGGGCGATTGTGCGACTTAAACAAAATTTTCGAAAAAACCGTTGAGCTTTTAAATGCAAAAAAATTATCCGGCAAAAAAATTGTTGTTACTTCCGGCGGAACAATTGAAGATATCGACCCAGTCCGCTATATTTCAAATTATTCATCAGGTAAAATGGGGCTTGCTCTCGCTGATACTGCTCAAAACTTAGGTGCTGAAGTGGTTTTGATAACAACAAAAAATGTTTCCAGAAAATACAAAGTTATCAAAGTAAAATCGGCACTGGAAATGCAAAATGCCATAAATTCAGAATTCGACAACGCAACTTGCGTAATTATGGCCGCAGCTGTTGCTGATTACAGAGTTAAGAACATTGCCGAACAAAAAATCAAAAAAAACAATAACGATGACGAAATCACAATCAAATTAATCAAAAATCCGGATATTTTAAAGGAATTATGTTTGCGCAAAACAACCCAAACAATTGTCGGTTTTTGTGCCGAAAGCGAAAATTTACTAATAAATGCAAAAGAAAAAATTGCTAAAAAAGGATGCGATTATTTGATTGCCAACGATATTTCACGAAAAGACATCGGATTTTCGAGCGAATATAATGAAGTCACAATTTTAAACAAAAATGGTGAAATCAAACAATTAAGTAAAGCCCCAAAATCCGAAATTGCACTCAAAATTTTGGAAGAAGTTTTGTAAAATGAATAAAAACGAACTTATAAAAATTATTGAAAATTTTGCACCGCTTGAAACTCAAGAACCTTGGGATTGCTCTGGCTGGCTTGTTGAAACAACAAAAAAAGAAGTGAACAAAGTTATGCTTGCATTAACTATAACCCCAAATATTATTGAACAAGCTCTCAATCAAAATTGTGATTTGATTATTTCACACCATCCGCTTTTTTATATTGACAGCGATGCCGGCATTATTTCAAAATCACTTGAACCCAAAATAGATTTGTATTGTGCCCACACAAATATGGATATCGCTCAAGGCGGAACCACTGACACTCTAATTAAAGAATTGGAACTAATCTCAGAAAAATCAGAAAATCCCTTTTTAAGATACGTCCAAACAAATATAAGCATAGAAAATTTCACAAAAAAACTCAAAAAAATTTCGCCAAATCTTCGTTATACAAACCCTAATCAAACAACAAATTTGAGCAAAATTGCATTTTGCGCAGGTAGCGGAAGTGAATTTCTTAAAGAGGCTTGCAAAAATAATGCCGATGCCCTCGTGACCGGGGATTTAAAATTTCACACAGCGATTGAAAGCCCGATTGCCGTATTCGATATCGGACATTATGAAAGCGAAATCCTTGTGTTGAAAGTTTTTGAAGAACTTTTGAAAAACAAAGTACAAACAATTCAAGCGCAAGAAAAAAGCCCTTTTATTTACTAAATCTATAGGTTCTGAATAGCTTTACTATCACTATCCATAGATTCTTTTAACATTTTCTTACAAACATCACCTTGAGTATCAAGCATTTTACAAACGGTTTCAATATTTCGGACTTTGTTTGAAAGAATAACGTTAGCATTTGCAGTAATATTACCGGTAACATTTTGATAAGCAGCTAATGCAGCAGAAGATGTACCTTGCATCAAATTCCCCATAACAAGCGCCGGCAAACCATATTCACCCAAATAAGGTGCCGCAGCTTGCATAATACCGCCCCAACCGGAAATAACACCGGCAACCGGTAAAACTAAATTCTTAGCCCAAGCACCTAACCCAGTTGCAATTCCGGTACCATAAGCCGCCGCACTCGCAACATCGGCCAAACCGGCAACTGATGAAGCATAACCAGTTGCAACACCATTTGCAGAACCCCAACCTGAAACAATTGAAGAAGCTCCACCGGTTGCAAATCCGCTTAAACCCCAAGAAATAGGTGCTGCACCACTTGGAAAGCCTGAATAATTGTACAATGAGTCAATACCATAAGACGAACCACCATTATATTTTGATGCGTACGAAGTTCCCGGAATATTCATTGACTCAGATGCTCCAAAAACTGTACCAAACATTGATGGCGAAATCAAAGAAGCTAAATTATACAAGAAGCCGCCTGCTTGTTCAAAACCCGAACCTTGACCACTTCCGGAAACCGTTAAATCTCTCAATTTATCATAAGTTTCCCACAGTTGAGCCTTGGCCTCGCCGCTTGCTGAACCAAATTTATTTGCTATTACCAGTAAACTATCATTCTTATACGACATTTTGTCCTCTTAATTCGTCTTAGTATCTTAAATTTAATCATTATTGGAATGTTTTGAAAGTTTCTTCAATATTTTTGTCAATAACTTTCTTAACCGATTCCATTTCAGTTTGTAAAGCTTCTTGTTCGGTATCAAGTTGTTTCAAACGTAATTCAAGCGTTCTATCTTGTTGTTGAATTCTTTCAGTCTTTGCATTGATATCCGCAATTGCTTTTTGATAAACTTGAACATCATAATTGTATTGATTCATCGCATCTTCATAAGCTGCATCATCAGTAACCGTATTCGTTGCTATTGTATAAGTTGCATCCGAATCTTCATATCTAATCGTTTGCGCTCTGCCGGAATCATCAAAGTCAATAAACGCTTTTTCTGTCCTTGCAATCTTTTTAGACATATCTTTGGCTTCATAATAGAACATTTTGTTTTGATTTTCGGTTGGATAAGTCGGGTCTGGCGCACTTGTAGCACTTGCCGTCAAATCTGATTTACAAGCAAAATATTTTACACTGTTTTGTGTCCAATAATAAATATCTTCTTTCTCAGAAGTTCCAAATGTTGAAGTAGGATAATCTTTAACAATTTGTTCATAAGCAGCCTTTAAATCAGTATCCGTTTCATCATATTTTAATAATTCACAGTTACCAACATAAGTTGGGTTGCCATCCGCATCCAAAACTACTTGCGGATTAGCTTTTTTAGATTCAACACCGGTATAAACATCAGCATAATGATAATGTTCTACAATATAGTTATATTCATCATCATCAGTTAAATTAGACATTGTCTCAATAGTTTCAGCATACAAACCGTCTTGATACGTATATTCAATAGTTGTAAAATCTTGAGTACTCGGCGCAGTAGGAACTTCTAAAGCCAAAAGTTCACTAAACGTATTCGCACTTTGGTTTGCCAATGCCGTACGTTGTTGGTTTACTTGTTGACCTTCGTATTCAACATTAGTCTTTCTGGCTGTCAAGCCCAAATATCTTGCTTGTGATGCTGCCATACCCATAGGCACACTCTCCTTATCTTATCGTGTTTAAAATTACTACCTGATTGTGTTTTAATGATGAATTTCACAAAGTCAACATTACTAAAAGAATTATACGTTAATTTTTACAACATTTACATATAAAACGCTGAAAAATCGTACATTTGTATGAGCCTAAAACAAAAATTTCATCCATAACAATTAGATAAAACTTTTGTTTTTTACATTGCAACCAAAAATTTTTGATGTTAAAATTTTAAAAAACGGAGGTTTTATGATTACTTTAGCTAATACTTACTCAGAAAATATCAATATAAAATATTCTGAAATGGACTATAATTTGGTGCTAAAACCTTCAGCCCTTTTAAATTTTTTACAAGACATGGCAAGTGCCAATGCCGAACAACTTGACTTTGGCTATTCTGCTATAGTGAAAAAAAACTTGGCGTGGTTTTTGCTCAAGTACAGATTGGAATTTAGCGAATATCCTCAAAATCTATATAATCTAACCTTAACAACTGAACCTCGCGGATACAATCGACTTTTTGCATACAGAGATTTTGGGTTATATGATGGGGAAAAACAACTTGGGAAAGTTTCCAGTATATGGTCACTGGTGGATTTAGATAATAAAAAACTCGCTAATATTCAAACCGCACTTGACAGCCCCGCTATGAAACCCTACGAAAAACGCGAAGATGATTTAATTTTTGATAAAATCCCAGCGATTGAAAATCCTAATATAGAAAAAAAATTTGAAATCAGATTTGATGATTTGGATGTTAACCGCCACGTAAATAATTGCAATTATATTATCTGGGCCTTTGAACCTTTATCATTTGATTTCAGAAGTACAAAACGCCTCAAAACACTTGATATCGCTTATAAAAAAGAAGTTAAATACGGAGATGAAATACTTTCACAAATCCAAATTGTAAATAACACAACAATTCATAATATTAAAAATCTTACAACGGGCGAAGATTTATGTTCAATGAAAGCTGAATGGATTTAGGAATATTAATACGCATTAATAACAAAAATCTTCAAATCCGGATTGACTTTTTTTATGCGAAAAATATATTTATAATCAAGCGGACTTTTTTTAATAATAGCAACAGCCGGTTTTTTACCGGTCATTTTGGCATAATACAAAGATTGCCCGATACTTTCGGCCCATTTTTGAGCAAAATCAAATTCAATTGCGTAATCTTTCGTCAAACAGTCAACCCTTGTTCCGTCAATTAAAACAAATTCTTGTTTCCCAATATTCGGAGTACACCATTGACGCACATATTCAGCCTCAGATAATCCGGCTTTCATTTCGTATGGATTATTTTTATCTATTGAAATATCACTCAAATAAAATGTAGAATTATAAGCAATAGAAGCAATAACACCCAAAATAATCGAAATTATATATGTTTGAAAAGATTTCTTTTTCTTCCTAGCCATAAAACAATTATACAACAGATAAAATCAAATTAATATTAAAAAATTTATACATTAAAAAAGCGGCGCTTGCGCGCCGCTTTCGAAATCTATTTACCACCGGTACCACCGTATGTAAAGTCATTTTTAACGTTAGATTGCAACAATTTTGTCCAACTACTTTCAAATGTAGTAATCTCATTCAAACGAGTTTCGTAATTGTTTTTATCCAACTCTAACTCTGCCTCCCAAGAGTTAATTGTTGCCAATTCTAGTTCATGATCATTTTCGGCTTCATCAACTAAAATTTCATATTGTTCAGGGTCTTCTTCATAATAGGCATAATAATAATTTGATAATAATGAATTATATTGAGACTGCGTATTGGCAACCTGTTTTGAAGCATTTAAAAGATTGAACGAAATTTCGGTTATTTTTTCATTCAATTGTGCTTTTTGTTTGGTATACATCAACAATGTCTCTTGAATATTTGTAATTGCCATCTCTCTCGTCCTCTTCTTAGTACTTGTATATATATAAAAAAAAACGAAAAGACCCAATTTCAAGAGGATAACCTTTTGTTACATTTGTTTACAAATGAGTTTCACCTATTTAAACATCTCAACAGCTCTTGGCAATATCCCAAGACAATACGAAATTGTTACGCCATAATTCGTTATAGAAATCCCTTTTTGATTTGCAATTAATATTCGCGACAAAACCTCTCTTCTATTTGTCATGCAAGCACCGCAATGAATAATCAATTTATATCCCGAAATATCCGGAAAATCATGGCCTGCAAAATGCTCAATTACAAGATTTTTACCGGTTCTTTTTTTCAACAAATTAGGAATTTTTACTTTGCCTATATCGTCTTCTATCGCGTGATGAGTACAACTTTCAAGAATAAGTACTTTATCACCGTCTTGAAGCTTGGAAATAGCCTCCGCACCTTGTATAAATTCATCCAAATCTCCTTTTAATCTGGCAAAAAGAATTGAAAAAGAAGTTAGCGGAATCTCTTGCGGAACGATTTCACTCACTTGTTTGAAGGCTTGAGAATCCGTCACAACAAGCGCCGGCGGAGTTTTGAGATTGTTAAGCGCTTCTTGAAGCTCCGATTCTTTAACAATATAAGTTAAACAATTGCTATCTAACAAATCCCTTATCGTTTGAACTTGAGGCAAAATAAGCCGTCCTTTAGGTGCTTCTTTATCTATAGGCGTAACCAGAATAACAGTGCTTTTAGGTGAAACCAAATCTCCAACAATTTTAGGAGTATTTACAAAATCCTCCGGCAACAATTTAATCAATGCATTTTTAATTTTGTAAACCAAATTTTCATCACACAATGCAGAAGTGTAAATTTTGTCCGAAGTATCCACGATATTTTCTAAGTTATCGCATTTATTCACAATCGATAAATAAGGAATTTTCAACTCTTCAAATTTTTGTATCAAATCATTTTCATATTTATCAAACTTGTCGGACTCAGTTACAATAACTGCAATATCACAACGGTTAATTACTTTTAAAGTTTTTTCAATACGCTCTTTCCCCAATAGGGTGTCATCATCAATTCCCGCAGTATCAAGGAATGTAACCGGCCCTATCGGCAACAATTCCATAGACTTTTCCACCACATCAGTAGTCGTACCGGCGATTTCAGAAACGATAGATACCTCTTGATTAGTAATCCTATTAAGAATAGAAGATTTACCGACATTTGTTTTCCCAAAAATCCCGATATGTAATCTATTTGAACGTAAAGTTTTCATAAAATATTCCTATTAATTTTCTTTAAAGCAAATTTATTATAACAAAAAAGACCACTCTTGCGAAGTGGTCTTTTCTATTTAAAGTTTTAATTAACCTCTGATTCCTAACTTTTTAATCAAATCTCTGTATTCTTCAAGGTTTTGAGATTTTAAGTAAGATAGTAATCTTTTTCTTTTACCTACCATCATCAAAAGACCTCTTTTTGTAGCGAAATCTTTTTTGTTTGATTTTAAGTGTTCAGTAAGTTCAGAAATCTTTTGGCTTAACATAGCTACTTGAACTGCTGTAGAACCAGTATCTTTGTCATTTGCGCCGTATTTTGAAATGATTTCTTGTTTGTTTTTCAAGTTAATTGACATAGTTAATTTTCCTTTTCTTGTTGAGTGATTATTGGCGTAAGCACTCTACAGCGTCAATAATAAAATGGTAAAAGAAAAAAATCAATACATGAAAAAGCCAAGTGTTAAAAAGATTTAAGCTTTTAGATTAAATTCACCTTGCATTCCAAAAATTAAGCCGGCACGTTGAGCATCAACCGCTTGATGACATTTGTCCAACAACATATCCGCAGCAAGTTCAGCTTTATCAGCATTTGTTATTGTTTCAGTAGTATAATTAGATTCTTCTCTAAGTTCTTCATCTTTAGGCGCCCTCAAATCTTTCCCGCCGTTATTTTGTATAGCTTGCTTTTTTAGTTTTAGATATTCTCTGTGTGCAGAATTTTTAATATCTTTTAAATCGTGATATTGCGCATTTGCTTTTGTATACAAATCATGGTAATTATTCCACGCAGCTTTAGCTTTGTTATATTTAGTCCACGCAGAATTATTTTCCAAAGCCCCTTGAATATTGTGGGATTTCAAATATTCTTGTGCCGCATAAAGATTTACACTATTGATATCATCAATATTTTTGATACCGAGAGTTTTTAGAAAATCTGCTTTTTGTACAGCACTCATAGACGCGTATGCAGTTTTAATATCCGGTGTTACAAAACCCATATTATACCCTTTTCTCTTAATACTTATATATATAAAGTATTTATTCCCTAAATAATTGCTTTTTATGTAAAGTGATGTAAAGAAAAAAGGATTTTTAGAAAATAACCTTATTTTCTAATATGCTCTATAATTATTATGAAAATCAACAAAACGGCTTGTGATATCACAAGCCGTTTTGTTATCTTAAATTTTCAAATAGAAAAATTTATTAACCTCTAAGGGCTTTGTCAACTGCTACTGCACAAGCAACAGTTGCACCAACCATAGGGTTGTTACCCATACCGATTACACCCATCATTTCTACGTGTGCCGGAACTGATGAAGAGCCTGCAAACTGAGCATCGCCATGCATACGGCCCATGGAGTCTGTAAGACCATAGGAAGCCGGACCTGCTGCCATGTTGTCGGGATGAAGAGTTCTGCACGTACCG
>JAZSRN010000097.1:0-14952 GCA_045538535.1 Candidatus Gastranaerophilaceae bacterium
CAAGCCGAGCAGAGGAATGAGCACGAAGTGCGAAAGTCGAACACGCGTCTGTCGAAACCGCGCTTTCGACAGCAAGTGTGAGCGGTTCCGTTTATCGCGAGGCGCAGTAGCCAGTTCGGGTACAAAGGCAGCCTTTACCCTCGCAGAGGTCCTAATCACCCTAGCAATTGTCGGGGTAGTAGCGGCGTTGACTTTGCCGAACTTAATTGCCAATTACAAAAAGAAATCAGATGTTGTTAAATTGAAAAAAGCCTATACAACATTGCAACAAGCTTGGCGCCGTTCCGAGGTGGATAACGGTCCATCTGAACATTGGGAAGATTCTTATGAAATTGGGGCCAGAGCATATTTTGAAAAATATTGGAAGCCATATTTTAACAATCCTGTGTTGTGCGAGACGCATCAAGAATGTGGGTTTGATATTCCTAATCCTTATTTGTATTTAACTGGTCAAGAGGTTGGTTTTTATGTCATAAGTCCTACTAAGAGGACGACTTTTTATTTGCCTGATGGAACAATGTATATTATTGTTACATCTACGGGTTCAGATGTTGATGATACGCGTAGTGGAGCTATTTATATTGATTTAAATGGCGGTAACGCTCCAAATATGTTAGGTAGAGATGTTTTTATTTTTACTAGAGTAAATGGAAAAGGAATTTTGCCTAATGGTTATGAATATGGTAAAAGTGGTATAGAAGTTAATTGTTTGACTTATGGTACTTTTTGTGCTGCAAAAATTATGAGTGATGGTTGGGAAATGAATTACTAATATAAATAAACTGTCATTTTTTATCTATATCTCTTATAAACCTTTAAATCGTCGAAACGGATGGCGGTGCCGTCCGCGCAGACGATTGTGAGGGATTTTGTTTTCGTGTTTTTGCTTATGATTTCGCCAATCCTATCAGATTTGCCAATTGTTTTCCATTTGTTTGGTGTTATTGTCAAAAATTTGCCCTTAATCTCTATATAACAAGGTATCCAAGGATGAAAAGCTCGAGATTGTTGCATTATTTCTTCTGCACTTTGGGTGTAAAAATCTATTACGTTTTCGTGTTGGCGAAGCGGGAAATATGTTGCTAAATCTTCGTTCTGTTCTATTGGTATTAGAATACCGTTAGAAGCATCGCTGACAAATTTTGGAATCATTTTGCGTACGGTGTAAATTATTTTGTTGCGTAAATCTTCACCGGTGTCATATTGCTGAATTGTGACTTTTTCTTGGGCGAGGATTTTGCCGGTATCGTAATTTTCATCCATAAGGTGAAAACTTACTCCGCTTTCTTTTTCTCCATGTAAAATCGCCTCAAGATATGGATTTGGCCCTCTATATTTTGGTAAAAGTGAAGGATGGATGTTTATTGTCGCAAGGCGTGGGGTATCAATTATTTCTTTTTTGAATTTTTCGCCCCAAGTTCCGACAAGTACAATATCTACGTTCTTTTTAATTAAAAAGTTTTTGAATTGTTGCGAATTTACTGATTTGAATTTTAAGTCTTGAAGTTTATATCGCTTAATTAGAGTTTTTTCACTGCTTGGTGCAACAAAATCTTTTAGGGGTTGAAATAAATGTTTTGTGTTTACAGTTTCTGCACGTAAAACTCCGACAATAGGTATTCCGGCTTCTATACAGCCTTCTATCATCGCAGATAACATTTTCCCTTTACCGACTAAAACGATTCCCATAGGTTTATTGTATCATGAGTTCGTTAATATGTAAATCCGGATAATATAAACGCGCGTGCTATTAAGTAGCACGCGCGTTTATCCAATTGATTTTATTCAAATCTTATACAGCGTAAACACTAACTTGTTTTCTGTCACGTCTGTGAGATTCAAATTTAACTTGACCGTCAATCAAAGCGTATAATGTATCATCGGAACCGATACCTACATTGTTACCAGGGTGAACTTTTGTACCTCTTTGACGTACAATAATGTTTCCGGCTTTAACGATTTCTCCGCCGAATTTTTTAACGCCCAAGCGTTTCGCTTCTGAGTCGCGGCCGTTACGGGTTGAACCCATACCTTTCTTGTGTGCCATTTTATACCTTCTTTCGTTATTTTAATTTGTGTACCTAATAAAGTTTTGAAGCTTATGCTTCTGTTGTTTCTGCGGTTTCAGCGGCTTTTTTCTGAGCTGAAGTTCTGATTTTGTTAATCATTACTCTTGTATAGCCTTGTCTGTGACCTTGTTTTTTTCTGTAACCTTTTTTAGGTCTTTGTTTGTAAACGATGATTTTTTTAGCTCTGTCATGGCCCATGATTGTTCCTTCTGCAGATGCGCCTGAAACGTATGGTTGGCCAACTTTAGATTTTTTACCGTTTACTATCATAACGATTTTGTCAAATACAACTTTGCTGTCTTTTTCGCCGTCAAGCAATTCAACGTCTAAATAACGTCCTTCTTCTACTTGATACTGTTTTCCGCCGGTTTCTACGATTGCGTACATTTTCTTTTTCCTTTCAATTGAGGTTTTCGTAACGCCACAAAGCTAGTGTGTGGGGTTTTGTAAACGAATTACCTAGTATAACTTTTATTATTATTTATTGCTGAATGATGCATGTCAAGTAGTGTTAATATTTATTAATTTTCTGTTTTGACTTTATTTTTTGAAGTATCATAAATTTGTTATGAGATTATCAATTAAAGAATTAATAGAAGCTACAAGTGCCGAAGTTTTAGTCAGCAAGAATGATACTGATATTGAAACAAGTATTTCAACGGATACTCGGACCTTGAAAAGTGGTGATTTTTATCTGCCATTAAAAGGTGAGAGTTTTGATGGTGAAAAATTTATTTCAAAAGCCATTGAACAAGGTGCTATAGGGTGCTTTGTTACTAAAAGTGCTGATTTTACGTCTGCCGATTATGTTTTGAAAGTTGCAGATACTAAAATTGCATATCTAAATATTGCAAATTATGTTCGTAAAAAATACAACCCTAAAACCATAGCAATAACTGGTAGTTCCGGCAAAACAACGACTAAGGAAATGGTTTATGCGGTGTGTAATTATAAGTTCAAAACTCAAAAAACTTTTTCAAACCATAACAATGAAATCGGTTGTTCGCAGACAGTTTTAGAAATGCCGGAGAATTGCGAAGTTTTGATTGTCGAGATGGGAATGCGTGCCTTGGGTGAAATTGAATTACTTTCTAAAACTATTGAGCCGGATGTTGCAATTATAACAAATGCAGGTTCAGCGCATGTTGGAAGATTGGGTAGTTTAGACAATATCGCAATCGCAAAATCGGAGATTATTTTAGGTTTAAAATCAGATGGACTTTTGATAGCGAATTCATCAGAGCGTTTGAAAAAATTTGCCAAATTTGATGGTAAAACAGTGTTCTTTTCGCTAAATGATGTGGAAATTTTGGAAATGAAAGCCGGTTATTCAAAGTTTAGATATAAAGATGAAGTGTATGAACTTAATGTTGAAGGCGAATATAACATAGAAAATTCCCTAACTGCGATTGAGGTCGGCAGATATTTAGGATTGACTTCGAATGAAATTCGTCAAGGTCTTTTGGAGTATAAAACTATTGAAAAACGTTGGGAA
The DNA here is from genome assembly GCA_045538535.1 of Candidatus Gastranaerophilaceae bacterium. Lineage (GTDB taxonomy): Bacteria > Cyanobacteriota > Vampirovibrionia > Gastranaerophilales > Gastranaerophilaceae > RUG14219. Next base: position 3,565 of record JAZSRN010000097.1, read on the forward strand.
GTTGAAAATGTTTGCGGTTATAAAATTATTAATGATAGTTATAACGCTAATCCAGAATCGATGAAGGCTTCTGTCCTTGCGTTTGCGCAGCTTTATGAAAATCCGCTCGTGATTTTGGGCAATATGGGTGAGCTTGGAGAAGACGAAATCTATTTTCATCGTCAAGTCGGTGAATACCTAAGCGCAAAAATTAACAAAAATGTAATGTTTTTGACTGTAGGCGATTTGGCACAAGAAATTGGGAAAGAGCTTGAAAAATCCGGCTTTTGTGTGAAATCGTTTGCTTCTTGTAGAGATGTTTCTCTTTACATTGTTGAAAACGTAAATATCAATACTACAATATTTTTGAAAGCTTCACGAGCAATGAAGTTTGAAGAAATAATTTCACAGCTTAAGGGAGAAATTAAATTATGATAATGTTGGCAGTCGCATTTTTGTTAGGTTTAATATTATGCTTGCTTTTTGGTGTACCATATATTGATTTTTTGAAAAAAAAGATTTTATGTCAGTATGTAAAAGATTTGGCGCCGGCAAGTCATGCCCAAAAAGACGGGACTCCAACTACGGGTGGAGTATTCATTATTTTGGCGGTGATATTAGCATCTATTGTTGTTTTGGCGTTGGCTCAAAGACTTTCTACAGAAGCTTTGATTATAATTTTAACGCTTGTTTTCTATGCATTAGCGGGATTTCAAGATGATTATTTAAAAATTAAACAAAAGAAAAATGACGGATTATCCGCTAGAGGTAAACTTTTAAGGCAAATTGCCATTGCCTTGTTGCCGATTTTATATTTGATGCTAACAAGTTCAAATGGCGGAGATTTTTCTATCGGTCATTATGTTATCCATTTCGGATGGTGGTATCCGATTTTGGCGGTTTTTATAATTACAGGAGCATCAAATGCTTACAATTTGACAGATGGATTGGATGGTTTAGCCGCATCTACTGGCATTCCGGCGTTTGTTGCGTGTGCAATTATTGCGTTATTTTCGGGACATCCGGAAGTTGCGATTATAGCAGCTTCTGTTGCCGGCGCATTATTAGGGTTTTTGTATTATAACAAGCCGAAAGCGCAAGTTTTTATGGGTGATACCGGCTCTTTAGCTTTGGGTGGTTTGTTAGGAACACTTGCTGTACTCGGTAAATTTGAGTTTTTATTGGTTTTTATCGGTGGGGTTTTTGTCATGGAAACTTTATCCGTTATATTGCAAGTTGCAAGTTTTAAAACTACCGGAAAAAGAATTTTTAAAATGTCTCCTATTCATCATCATTTTGAGTTATGTGATTGGAGTGAGAAGAAAATAGTCGTAGTTTTTGCAATTGTATCGACTATTCTTTCGGTTTTGTCAATGACTTTGTTTTATTTATTCAATAAAGGAATTATTTAGAAATGCAATCTCAATTTAAAAATAAAAAGGTTTTAGTTTTAGGATTGTCGAAAAGTGGGATTTCGGCAGCAAAACTTTTGGCTTCTCGAGGGGCTAAAGTGTTTTTGACTGAAAGCAGAGAACAAAAGTTTGAGGATATTCAAAAAATAGCCAATTTAAAGTCTTATGGTATTGAAGTTGAAATCGGAGGCCATAGTGATAAATTCTTAGATGGTGTGGATATTGCCGTTGCGAGTCCGGGTATTCCGCCGCATTCTGATATTTTTAAGAGATTAGATGCTCGTAATGTTCCAATAATTTCTGAAATTGAGGTTGCGTATCGTGAGAGTGTAACTCCTTTTGTAGCAATAACAGGTACTAACGGCAAAACAACGACAACAGCCTTAACTAATTTTATTTTTAATACAAAATTTAATTGTGAACCTTGCGGAAATTACGGGTTGCCTCCTTGTGATTTAGCGGATAAACATTTGGATTATTTTGTGTGTGAATGCAGTTCTTTTCAACTGGAAACTAGTGAAACATTTACTCCAAAAATTTCGGTATGGACTAATTTTACGCCGGATCATATAGATTGGCACGGAGGGTTGGAAAACTACTTTGCAGCAAAGTCTAAAATTTTCAAAGGTAAACAAGCGCCGGTTTATTCGGTTTTGAATGCTAAGGATGAAAAACTTTTGGATTTTGCAAAAAGTTGTAATGAGTCAAAGGTATTTTTATTTGGTGATAATGTTGGGGATAATTGTTGTTACGTGAATGAAGGAGTAATTTATTTCAAGAAAGATGGTTTGGCAGAACCTATTATTGAAGTAAAAGATTGTCCTATGATTGGCGAGCATAATTACCAAAACATTGAATGTGCTATTATTTGTGCCAAATTGGAAGGTATTGAAAATAACAATATAAAGCGTGCAATTATGGAGTTTAAAGTTCCGGAGCATCGCTTGGAGAAGTTTGCATTTGATGAAAATACCGTTTTTTACAATGATTCAAAGGCTACAAATCCCGAGGCGTCTTTGGTTGCGATTAATTCGTTTGAAAAAGATGAAAATGTTGTATTGATTGCGGGAGGGCGCGATAAAAATACTGATTTGTCAGAATTTTGCCAGGCTATAAATGATAAAATTTCTTCAGTTATTCTGATTGGAGAAGCAGCCGATAGGTTCGAAGAAAATTTAAAGGCTTCCGGCTATGAAAATATTATTAGAGCCGTTTCGTTACAAGCGGCCGTTGACAAGGCTATTTCTTTGAAATTCGGCGTTGTGTTGCTATCTCCGGCTTGTGCAAGTTTTGATATGTTTTCAGGATATGAAGAAAGAGGAAGGGTTTTTAAAGAATATGTCTTATCAAAACTCAAATAGAGATAATCATAATAATTCAAACAAGCCTTATTATGTGGGTAAAATTTCGGCTCCGGATATGACTTTGTTGATTATTGTTGCTTTTCTTGTAATCATTGGTTTTTTGTCAATATTTTCAGCTACGGCACCAAAATGTCTTGAAGATGGTGTAAATCCTATGACTTTTTTGATAAAACAAGTTATTGCTTTTGTTATCGGATTTTTTGTGATGAAATTCTTAAGTAATTATGATTATAAAAAATTGGCGCAATGGAATACGATTTTTGCTTGGGGTGTTGTCGTGTTGCTTGTGCTAGTTGCGTTTTCACCTTTAGGTATGACTGTAAATGGTGCTACGCGTTGGTTAAATATCCCGTTTTTTCAACTTCAACCTTCTGAATTTGCAAAGTTGGCTGTGTGTTTACTCTTGGCTTCTGCGTTTAAAGATGATGCGAATATTATAGACCAAACAAAGTGGACATCAGCTTTTATCCCTATTTTAGTTATGGTTGCGTTGATTTATAAACAACCTAACTTGAGCATGATTTTGTTATTATTAGCAACCTCTGTAGTTATATTCATGGCCGGTAATGGATCAAAAAAATTCTTTTTAACTTGCGTTTTTGGCGGAATAGGGGTTTTGACTTTGGCATCTACAACGGTTTTGAGAGGATATCAAATTCAACGTGTAATAACTTGGCTAAATCCTGAGTCTGACCCGCAAGGTGCCGGTTATAACATAATTCAGTCCTTGATTGCTTTTGCATCAGGTGGATTAAGTGGAGTCGGTTATGGAGGTTCTATTCAGAAGTTATCGTATTTGCCCGAGTGTCATACGGATTTCATCTTTGCAGTTTTGGCTGAAGAGTGGGGACTTTTGGGTTGCACATTGGTTATAGGGCTATTTTTTGCCTTTGTTCATAGAGGTTTTCTTATCGCTATGCGATGCCCCGATATGTATGGAAAATTGTTGGCAATAGGTTTGACGTTTACAATAGGATTTCAAGCTTTTTTGAATATGAGTGTTGCCAGTTCGTTTTTCCCAACTACGGGGGTGCCGTTGCCTTTTATTAGTTATGGCGGTTCATCATTAATAGTTTCAATGGCGATGGTTGGGATTTTGTTGAATATTTCTAAGAAAAGAATTAAAAAAATCAGAGGGGAACAATATCGTGTCAGTTCAAAATAAAAAACGTATATTTGTAAGTGGGGGTGGAACAGGAGGACATATTTATCCCGCTGTTGCCGTATGTGATTATCTTAATAATACGGGTGAATATGAGATTTTTTATGTCGGCAATCCAAAAAATATGGAATACTCGATTGTGCAAGAAAAGGGTTATACTTTTTTACCGGTAAATGTTTCAGGAATGCCAAGGAAATTGAATTTGTCATTTTTTGTTTGGTGTATTAATTTGTTTTGTTCAATATTTGTTGCGATGTTTTATTTACTCAAATATCGTCCGCAATTAGTTTTTGGTACGGGTGGGTATGTTTCGGCCCCGATTCTTTTTGCGGTGTCAATACTAAAATGCAAAAATATTCCCTATGCTCTTCATGATTGTGATGCGCAACCGGGTTTGGTAACAAGAAAATTTGCCCCAAAAGCGAAGGTTGTTTCATTAGCGTTTGAGGGTGCTAAACGTTTTGTTGACAGTGCAAATATAGTTGTTTTTGGTAATCCTATTCGTAAAGATTTTAAAAATTTATCAAAATCGCAAGCCAGAGAATGTTTAGGGTTGCAGAATAAAATAACTGTGTGCATTACCGGTGGTTCACAAGGTGCAAATTCTATTAATATGGCTACAATAGGTATATTGAAAGATTTGTCGCAAAATAATATTCAAGTGATTTTTCAGACCGGTAAAAAAAATTATGAAGAGGTTTTGAAAAAATTATCTGAAATTTATCCGGAGTATGAAGTTGATAATAATTTAATTATAAAACCTTATTTTGCAGATATGACAAAAGTTCTAAAAGCTTCTGATATCGTGGTTTCAAGAGCTGGTTCCTTAAGTTTATCTGAAATATGTGCGGTTCCGGCGGCAGCTATCTTGATTCCTTATCCTTACGCTGCAGCAGATCATCAGCGAAAAAATGCAAGGTTTGTTGAAGAAAAAGGTGCAGCGATTTATATTGAAGATTCTGAATTGAGTTCGGAGATACTTTTGCGGAATATTTTAACATTTATTAACGATAAGGAAGCTTTGTGTCACATGTCCCAAAACGCCTTAAAATTGGCAAATTACGATGCGGTCGATAATATATGTTCTATTTTGGATGGAATTGTTAAGAATGTTTAAGTGACATGTCTTGCGAAAACATTAATAATGTGTTAGAATATTAATATTGAATTAGAGTTGTTGTGAATAATTTTTTATTGTGAGGAGCACTAATTTTTAATTAACCCAAGTATAGGAATTTTATTGGTATTATTTTTATCAAGTTAAGAGGCGAAATATTATGTATGTAAACAAGTGTATCAAATGTGGTCGTGAGTTTGAGACAAAAAACCCCAAAAGAGTAATCTGTCCGGATTGTTTGTATCCTGATAAGAACATGATGGTTAATCCGTCATCAGATGGTTCAGCTTCTGTAAATGCTGATTTAAGTTATCAAAAACCGGCAGAGCCTATTCAAGGTTATAGCAGTGAATCTGTACCTAGATACTATAGTGCTGGCGGTAATGATGAAAGATACGATCGCCCTCAACGTAATTCGTATGGACAAGGTTACCAAAGAGATAACCAAGGTTACAGAAATAATAATCGTCAAGGTGGTTATAATAGAGATAATAGAGGCGGTTACGGAAATCGTCAGCAAGGCGGTGGCTTTAACAGAGGTGGTTATGGTAATAACCGTCCGCAAGGTGGTCGTGGAGGCTTTAATAATCGTCCGAGTGGTCGTGGCGGTTTTGGAAATCGTCCGCAAGGTGGCGCACGTGGCGGATTTAATAAGAAACCAATGGCAAACCGTAATAGAGCTCCAAAACAATTGTTGGTTGATAAGGCACAATTAGAACAAATTGAATTGTTGTATAAATTAATGTTGCCGTTACCAAATCCGGATGCACATGAAGTTATTGGTGAAAAAATTGGTTTGGAACCAAGAAAAGTATTTTTTGGTATAAATTTGGTTCGTCAAAAAATGATGCTTCCAAAATTGCCGTTCCCTAAACGTAAATTGGCTATCTCTCCGGATCAATTGTTTGCAATCAAAAATCTTTATGAACCATTATTGCCTTTGCCTCCGATTGGTTGCCATAAAATAATCGCTGCGCAATTAAAAATGGATGAATGGCGTGTTCACGTGGGTATTAAATTGATTCGTTCTCAAATGGGACTTCAAAGATGGAATGCAGATAGAGCTGATGCGCCGGAAGAATATAAAAATGCTGCAAAACCTACAGAGGTTCCGGTTGAAGAAGTTGCAGAAAAGCCTAAACGTGGAAGAAAGAAAAAAACTGAAGAAGCTGCAGAATAATGACTAAGTTTGTTTCTGTTGGTAAAGTTTTGAATTTTCATGGCATTAAAGGTGAGGCTAAGGTCGGATTTTCCAAGTCTCAAGAAGCTTTTGTGTGTTCGCTTGATAAGGTTTTTATAAATGTTGGGCGCGATGAGTATTCTGAGTTGGAGATAAAATCAGTTCGTATAAATAAAAATTTTGCCATTATGAAATTTGTCGGTATTGATTCGGTAAATGATGTTTTAGAATTAAAAGGGCAATTGTTGTTTGTGGATGAGCAGACGATTCGTGACAATTTGGAAGAAGACGAGTTTTTGATTGATGAACTTGTTGGATTGGATGTTTTAGATCAAGATGGGAATAAGTTGGGTTTCGTTGTTGGGGTATCAAATAACGGGGCCAACGATTTGTTATCGGTTAAAACTAAATCTAAAAATGTTTGTTTTGTTCCTTTTGTCAAGGCTATTGTTACGGACGTAAAAATTAAAGATAAAAAAGTTGTTATTAATAATTTGGAAGGGTTGTTGGAATGAAATTTAATATTCTGACTCTTTTCCCAGAAATGGTTGAAAAGTGCTGTGATTACAGTATTTTAAAACGAGCAATAGATAACGGGATATTAGAAATCAAAACTATCAATCCAAGAGATTTTACGTTGGATAAGCACAAAAAGGTCGACGATACTCCTTATGGTGGTGGAGCTGGCATGGTGTTGATGGCGCAACCATACGTTGATGCTTACGAGAGTTTAGAGAAAGTTGACAATTCTCTAACTTTAATGATGACTCCTCAAGGTGAACCTTTTTGCGAAAAGCTTGCGTTAGAGTTTGCGAAATATGATGAAATTACAATTCTTTGTGGACATTATGAAGGATATGACGAAAGAATAAGAGATATCATAAAACCAAAAGAGATTTCGTTAGGTGATTTTGTATTGACGGGTGGTGAACTGCCGGCATTGTGTCTAATAGATGCTATAAGTCGCAAAATTGAGGGTACTTTGGGTAAAATAGAGTCTGCGGATGAAGATAGTTTTTCGAATGGATTATTGGAGTATCCGCATTATACAAAACCTCGAGAATACCGAGGTTTAAGGGTTCCCGAAGTTTTGTTAAATGGAAATCATAAAGAAATTGAGAAGTTTCGTCATGAACAAAGTTTGAAACGAACTCGTGAAAAAAGACCGGATTTGTTAAACGAGTGAGTTAAACCATGCCCTCCTTGACGGCTTTTACTGCGGCTTGTACGCGGTCATTTACGCACATTTTTTGTAAAATTGAACAAACATGTGCTTTTGCAGTATGCACACTTACAATTAATTCTTTTGCAATTTCGGTATTGCTTTTGCCGGCAACAAGATGTTTTAGGACTTCAAATTCTCTTTCAGTTAGCGGTATTCTGGCTTCCGGACTCATAATGCTTGGCATGAAAGATAAGTTTTCTGCTTTTGGTAATGAGTTAAGGACGATTTGTGCGACAACCGGATCAATCCAACAAACTCCTTCGACTGCGTCACGTACAACATCAGCGAGTTTGGAAGGGTCAATATCTTTTAAACAATATGCGTTTGCTCCTGAACTTAGGGCTGCAATTACTTCTTCTGCGCGGTCATGAGATGTTAATGCTATGACTTTTATTTCCGGCATTTGTTCTTTAATTTTTGTCATGGCTTCAATGCCGTTCATTCCCGGTAGGCCTAAATCCATTAGTACTATATCGGGTCTTTTTCGTTCAATAACTTGCAAACCGGAAATAGCATCTTCGCATTCTCCGATTACTGTCATATCAGGATTGCTATTGAGGGCACATCTAAGTCCAACTCTTGTTAGTTTGAAATCTTCTACAATAACAATTTTAATTTGTTTTGATGTTGAACCCATTTCGTTAGTCGGTGCGGTTACGGCTTGTGTTGAAAATTTGTCTCTCATGTTTACCTTCTTTCCTTGTTCAAATTTTACCCTATGTTTTATATGCTATATTTAATATAAGCTAAATTGTTTAGTCCATTACCTAATAGGGTAGTCTTAAAAAAAAGTTTACAAGCTTAAAATTTTTGTATCTTTTGTTTATTATCGTGTTATAATTTTTATTACAGAGATTAGAGGAGAGGGATATAAATGCTAGACTTTTTATTTGGTAAAAAAGTACGTAGTGAAGAAAAAGTTAATTTTATAAATGACATTTACCGCAAATTGAAAGAATGTTATTCGCCGGATAGTATTTCTGAAGATAGAAAACGAGAATTACGTCGTGTAATGAAAGACTATGGCTATCTTAATATTTCTTATCAAAAAGCATTGGATGAATTGTCAAATGCTGAAATTTTGTATTGTTTAGAATTTAAATGGATGCAAAATAATATATTTAAAGATGATGTATTTGTCTTTCAAGGTGAAAATACAAGTGTTTTACATAGAACACATGCCAAATCTTCAGATTGGATAAAAAAAGAAGGACATGACATAAAATTAATAAATTTAGCTGCACTTGCAGATGGTAACAAATCTTCTGATACCGGTAAATTTATGGATTGGTTAAGGCAGTTGGTAATCCTTCCGACCGGTAATTTAGCTAATGAAATTTATAATACAACTATTTATCTTATTCCGTTTCATCCGAGAGAATTCGGGTGTGCATATTTGCCAAAAAGTTCTGAAATAAGTGAAAAACTTTATGATGAAAATATTTTTAATATTACCGGCATGGATGCAAAAGCGCAAGTTAAAACCTTTATAGCGATGGCTCAACTGGCAGGGCATCCGGTTATTTACGACATATTGCCTCAAACGGGTCGTTTTTCAAAAGCTGTATTGGCAAATCCTTCTATTGCAAGGTGGTTTGATATTAATAGCTTGCAAAAAGAAATTGAAGAGAAAATAGAATTTGTTGCCGAAACATTATCTAAAAAATACGATAAAGATGATGTCGAGCTTGTTTGCAATATATATAAGCAAAATAATGGCTCCGGAGAAATGAGTCCGCATTTTAAAAATATATATGATGATTTTGAAGTTGAGCTTGATGAAATAAAGATTAAACTTTCAAATAAAATGATGTGTCGTCAAAATCAGCTTAAGATACAAATTCGCGTGCGAGAAATTGTTGCCAAGGTTTTGGATATCAAGCCTAATGCCAAGTTGGTGGAAGATGATATTACAAAACAAATTGATATTATTTCAACATTAATTTCAAACGGTTTGTGGCCGGCGCCGGGTGGGGCATGGTGTTCTTCAGGGGTTCCGGTATACGATAAAATGAGTGATTGTGGCGGATATCCAACATTTAAGCATTATGATTATAAAGGCTGTGATGTTACAAATTTTGCCAATTTGGATTGCCAAACTCCTTATTATTTTGCGTTTTTGGAAAACGGAACTCTTAATGAACCGGTCATAAAATATTTCATCGACTATATGAAAAATCTACAAAAAGAATATAATTTTGATGGGTTTAGGGTTGACCATATTGATCATATTGTAGATAGGGTTTCTGAAAATTGCGGAAGACCTATTAGCTATCGCGCGCCGAGAGTGGTTTTGGGGCGTCTTAACGCAGAAATGAAAAAGTTGGTCCCATATTTTGGAACGTTGGCTGAATACATGCTCTGGGATAATTTCTTAAAAGAATATCATGAGGACATGCGATTTGATCTTTTATGGGGAAACGATATAGTTTCGCAGAATGAAAAAAATCCGGAAAAAATTATTGAAGATAATCAACAATTGGCCAATTACAATGTAAATTATAAAAAAGGTGAAAAATTATCAATTCTAAAATCTTATAACAATCAAGATGGTGAATTCCGTTGCATTGACCAATATCCGGGACAATTAGGTGAGGATGGTGCATTATTTAAATGGTTTAAATATAAATTTTTGCCGGGTGGGAAATTTGCTCAGCGTTCAATTTTGTATGTTGATGGAGATGAAAGTTTTACTACAAAAGGTATCGAACAAGTAATCGGGGAAGAAATTTCCATGAAACGCGAGGATAATGCTATTTTCTTCAATAAATTTGATGCAATAGATAGATTTGTTAAGAATAATGAAATAATTTCCGGTGGTGAAGCTCAGATAATAGAACAAGATCAAGATGGTTTTGCGGCATGGTTAATTTCAAAAGAACCGTTAAAAAAATCGTTATTGGTTGTAACCAATTATCGTTATCCGTCTGAAAAAGGCGTTATGACTGATGAAAACGGGGAACAATATACCATCATGACAAAAGGAAAATCTGTCCATGACAAAACTATAAAATTGCCATCAGATTTCTTTATAAAAGGAGAATTTGTATTAAAAGATAATGAATTTGTTTATGAAAAGTTTACAAATGAAGTTTCAGAATTAAATTTTGAAGAGCTGAAACCCTCTCAATTCAAGGTTTTCCTTTTGAAAAAATTTTAATTTAGAAAAAATCATACAAATGCTTGACACATTTTAAAAAAATTGGTAATATAATCTCATTAAATAAGAAGTATATTGTATATAGTTCTAAAAGATTCGTACAAGAAAGAAAGGTGAATTCTATGACAAAAAGATTCGGTTTTACTTTGGCAGAAGTATTGATTACTTTGGGTATTATTGGTGTTGTTGCTGCTATGACAATGCCTACATTGATGAACCAAACTAATGGTTTGCAATACAAAACAGCTTACAAAAAAGCATTATCAGCAATTTCGCAAGCAATAGTATTGAACGTTGCATTGGATGAATGGAACTTGGCTGACGCAACTGCAACAACTACAGGTGCAGATGACTTGTCAATTTATTCTATGTTATCAAAAAGAATGAACACAGCAGATAGAAAAACTGATGGTTTAGGTTACAACTGGACTCAATTGTCTGACCGTACTGGTTCAACATATTCAGCAGCTGCAGCTGATGCATCAACAAACTATGCATTGTTCTTTAATGATGGTATCGCATTTTCATTCCCTAATACAGCGGCTCAATGTTCAACTGATAGTACAAGAGGTGCTGGCGCTTCTGGCACTACAACAACCGTTGGGCTTTGTAAAGGTATTATTGACGTAAACGGTCAAAAAACTCCAAACAGAGAAGTTAAATGTGACTCTTATGCAAACGATGTATGTACAGTTACAAACCCATCAGATATTTATCCGGTAGTATTCTTTGACCAAACAATTATTCCTAACTCTCCAGCAGCAAGAGCAGTATTATACGCTAAATAAT
>JAZSRN010000043.1:0-4235 GCA_045538535.1 Candidatus Gastranaerophilaceae bacterium
ATTTCTTAGATTATAATTTTCGGGATTATAATTATTTTTGAAACATTTTTTTAATTTTATCAATAATACCGGCAATCCATTTTGATAAAGAAAAAACTTCTTCTTCCGGCATTTTTAAATCCTTTTCAAATCCAAAGATATCTTTTTCTTCTTTTTTAAGGAAGATGCTGTCATTACCGAATGGATTTTTTTGTTTTTCTTCCCTTTCGCCCTGAGACATATAACCGAGATTGCCGCCGCCCCCGTCATTTTGCATACTTTGAGCTTCTCGTATCATAGGTCTTGATGACGCAATGTTCATATTGAAACTCATGATTTTTCCCTTTATGTTTTCCCTTATATATATAAAGTATTTTTCATGAAGAAATATTACAATTTTATGACATTTGTAACAAAAAATTTACATTGTCTGCGCCGGTAAGATAAATGATTAAATTATACTAATTTTCAGAAAACACAAGATAAGTTTGACATTTAAACCCAATTTCAAACAAATCGCGTTTCCTTATCGCATAAGTCAAATCAGGTCTATATTCAAAATCTTTAGGAGTAACAACAAATTTAGCAATGGAATTTTCTTCGTCAAACTGAATTTTTACTTTTTTAATCAAACCACAATGCGCTCTATCCAAACCATCGGCAATTCTTAAAATCCCGCCCAATCTTTTAACAATTTTCCTATCTTTTTTATCCAAAATATTATAGACTTCATGCTCTTTTTTATCAGGCAAACTGCCTTTATGATAACGCGCAACACAAGAAATCAACGCAATTTCTCCGGCAGAAAACCCTTCAATTCCATTTTGCAAAATAATTTTTTGTGATTGCTTGTTATGCCCTTTAGTTTCGGCAGAATAACCTATATCATGCAAAAGTGCCGCTGCATCAAGCATTTTGCGTGATTTATTAGACAACTCTTTTATATTTTTGCAAACCTCATCAAATATAATCAAAGCCAAACGCCTAACCTCGTTGGCGTGTGCAACATCTCGACAATATATTTCCAAGTATTTTTCAAGCGATAAAATCATTTATTAAGTTTAGCAAAAAAATAGATTGCTTGCAATTTTCATGATACAATTTTTTTATGAACGGGATGGAAATTATGAACAATAACTCATTTAACCACGTAGATATGGATATTCCAGCGGATGTGCTTGACGAAATTCAGAAAAATATTGAAGACATAATTTCGAGTTTTGATGTTCCTGATGACAACAAAATTGACGTTATAAGAAAAATCAATTTTATATACAATAGTTCAAAATATTTAAGCATAACAGATGAACTGACCGGACTACACAACCGCAGGCATTTTGAACAAAACTTTGAGAGGGAATTTTTACGTTCAAAACGTTACGGTTCAGAACTAAGCGTTGCAATAATAGACATCGACTTTTTCAAAAAAATCAATGATACCTATGGTCATCTTTGTGGCGATTACATATTGAGAGAAGTTGCATACACCATAGCACAAGCCTTTCGCAAAACCGACATGACTTTTCGCTACGGCGGTGAAGAGTTTGTTGTAATATTGACAGAAACTTCGCAAGAAGGCGCACTTATCCCTCTGGAAAGATTGAGAAAAAACATTGAAAGCATACCTTTTACATACGAAAATAAACTTTTAAACATCTCAATCAGTATCGGTTTAAATTCCAAAGTTCAACAATACGAAAATGCGAACGATTTTTTTGACGCAGCGGACAAAGCGTTATATATTGCCAAAGAAAATGGCCGCAACCGAATTGAAATTGCCCAATAAATTACCGCTTTAAAAACCGTTTAACATTATCAAAAAGCGCATGGAAAATAGTTTTGTAACGCGCACATTCAGCATCTAAAAGATACAACTTGCCCTTTGCACTTATCCCGATTTGATGAGTCGAGCCCTCTTCAATATCTCTACATCTATAACCGGCCTTTATTATTTGTTCTCTAATTATTTCGGTAAATTCAAACGGCAAATCATTTGTATAACACTTTTCTTCTACAAAATATCTAAATTTTCCTATTTTACCTTGATTTAAAACCGGCACATCAAAACTTTCGTGTGGTCTTTTAAGGTTAAACCTATGATTTTGCGCAAATTTTATAACATTTCCGTCTTCTTGCTCAAAAGCAATGGCCGAAGTTCCAACTCCTACAATCTGAACAATTTTTAAATCTTTCAATTCGGAATTTTTCAGCGCTTGGGATAAATTTTGTATAAATTTCTTATCACTTCCGACGCCGTATAATTTGTCATATTTACGGTTTTTGTTCGCACACATCTCGTCTAAAACATCCGTAAGCATTACAGATTGTGAAAATTCCATTCTTTTAAACGAATCGTATTCATCACAAATAGTTTTACAATTGACGTTTTGTGACATGTTGCCCGTAAATTTTATTTTTTGTTTTGGAAAATAGCCTACTGGAGTAATCATATTATTCATAAAGCATGTAATAATTTTTTTTGCCATAAAAAAAAGCTATGTACTAGAGGTGCATAGCTGTTGATTAGGGATATGTGTATCTTAGTCTCTAAGGAGTATGGTTTTATACTAGCAAATTGTTTTTAAAATTAAATCATTCATTTTAATGATGTTTATAAAAAATGTAAAATAATGTAAAGCTTTTATTACGTAGGTAGCATATTTTTTTCTTGTAGCGTTATAATACATGCAAATATTTAGTAAGAGGTAAGTGTTTTTATGAAAATATCCGCAATAACATCTTTCAAATCCAATATCAGAAATAATAATCAAATTTTGAATAATCGTACAAACAATCCGTCATTCGGTTATGGTGACTACGGCTTTATCGTAAACCCAAATCCGGAAGATGATTGCGCTGAACAAAAACAAACACTATGGGAAGGCATAAAAGGTGCCGCATATATTTTGGCATTGCCGGTAACATTGCCTCTCGGACACTTGCACGACAAAATGACCGGTAAAATTATAAATTATTCTGATTTAGACAGATTAGAAGCAGAGTACGAACCGGACGATTTTGACGAACATTTTGATTTAGAATAAGAATAACGGGTTGAATGTAAACATTCAACCCGTTGTTTTAATCCAAATAAACATCTATCCTACTCTTTACACAACACTAAGCCGCTGCTGTTGTCCCGGTTGGTGCCGTTGCCCCAGTACGAGTTCGTAGAGTAGAAGTTGCGGTAGTATGCGTAGTTGCTATAGTTCTCACGCCCAGACCAAACCCAAAACGACGAAGAGGTGAAACCGTATTCGGTTGCTTTTGCGGTGTTCATTGTTAAGTTGGATGTTGTTCCCGTGCTTGATACTGTTGTTCCATATATATCAGTTGCTATTGCAGTTAGGTCGTCTTGGCTTGCCATTTTATCCACATGACCACATGTTTCTACTGCTTTTGCCCAGTAATCAGTATCATAATAGCAAGCGTTTATTCCTAAATCTCCTTTTTTAGCTTCACATTCTGCTTTTGTCATATATGTATTTGCCAACTGTGGTGCTTTAAAGCAACTGCCATTGATTTCAAAGGCGCATGCGGAGCCTAGGCCACCGGAGTTGAAGGTTATGACGTCATTAGATAGTTTATTCGGCATTTTACTGCCGTTCCAGTCGAATACTGCTGCTACACATCCCGATGTAGATGATTGATTGTTTGACCAAGTAATTGGAACTTCATCAATATCGCATTTTGCGTTATAGGTTAATATCATTGCGGTACCGTCTGCAGTCACGATACCTACGGTGTCGCCGTATTCTTCGTCATCATCATTTTTCATTTGTAGTTCTTTGCCAGTTTTTGTTTGAGAGATTTCCCATTCTTTACCTTCGTCGTTAATAATTACTTTCTCTGTTGGCCAACATTCGGTTAGGTGTTGGTTATCGCAGACTTTTGCAATCTTAAGGTGTTTTTGTAGTTCGTTTACAAAATCCATTGTTGTTGCGTAACCGCCTAAGGTTGAAAGTGATTTCATCTTATCCGTTGCTTTGCCGAATTTTTGAGTAATGTTTTGGATACGAGCGGTTTTTACTCGTTCTTGAATATTTGCAATCAATGCCGGCATCGTAATCGCCGCTACGACACCAACGATTGCTAGGGTGATTAGGACTTCTGCTAGGGTAAAGGCTGCCTTTGTACCCGAACTGGCTACTGCGCCTCGCGATAAACGGAACCGCTCACACTTGCTGTCGAAAGCGCGGTTTCGACAGACGCGTGTTCGACTTTCGCACTTCGTGCTCATTCCTCTGCTCGGCTTG
>JAZSRN010000028.1:0-7907 GCA_045538535.1 Candidatus Gastranaerophilaceae bacterium
CCCCGTAGGCGCAAATGCAGTCATAGCAAGGGTTTCGGGTAATTTTGAACCCCCGACTTTTTCCATAAAATCTATGTTCATACTACTCATACGCATATTTTTCATATTCCCATTATAACAGATTTTCTAACAAGTGCAAGCATTTGTATTATATCAATAAATATTAATCCAACAGATTATTTTGACAACTCTTAAAAAAAATGCTATACTAAAACCGTTACAGTATTTAAAGGAGATATTTATGACGCCTTGGCAAATTTTTGGGATTCTAGCCCTTGTTGCACTAGTTTTAGAAATATTTATGCCAGCATTTTTCTTTTTGAATTTCGCAATTGCCGGTGTTATTACCGCGATTATTTCAATATGGATTACTAATATTACACACTTATGTATAATATATTTGGGCTTATCAGTACTTTCTTTACTTTTGTTTAGGCCACTATTTATCAAAAAATACCGTCCGGAAAACAGTCAAACCGGCGTTGAGGCAACGTATTTCGGTAAAATTGCAAAGGTTGTTGAACCGATTACAAAAACATCCGGAGTTATATCTATTTATGATGAAAGATGGAACGCTCGACTTGCAAACGGAGAAGAAGAAATTCCGGTAGGTTCCGAAGTAAAAATTATTAGAAACGATAGTTTAACATTATTTGTTGAGAAAGCATAAGGAGAAATTTATGAGTATATTTTTAATGATTTTATTTGCTGCATTACTAATCTATATAATTAAAGGTATAGTAATTGTACAAGAACAAGAAAAAGTTATAATCCAACGTTTCGGACGTTATTTGAGAACTCTGGAACCTGGCCCTAACTTTATATTTCCGGTTCTTGATGCTCCACGCGGAATACTTAAGAAAGTTATGACAAAAACTTTGGACGGCAGAACGTACTCCTCTACAGTTATGACAAACCGCATCGACTTGAGAGAAACGCTATACGATTTCCCACGTCAAAACGTAATTACAAAAGACAACGTTTCAATTACCATCAACGCACTTTTGTATTTCCAAATTATTGACCCTAAAAAAGCAGTTTACGCGGTCGAAAACTTGCCGGAATCAATTGAAAAATTAACTCAAACAAGCTTAAGAAACCTTGTCGGCCAAATGGATTTGCAAGAAACTCTTATTTCTCGTGACAAAATTAACGTTGAATTAAGATCTATCTTGGATGAAGCAACTGACAAATGGGGAGTTCACGTTAGCCGCGTAGAACTTCAAGATATATTTCCACCTGCAGATATTCAAGCCTCAATGGATAAATTGATGAAAGCAGACAGAGAAAAGAAAGCCACCATTACCGAAGCAGAAGGCTTAAAAGAAGCTGCCATCAGAAAAGCTGAAGGGCAAAAAGAGGCCGCTATCAGAGCAGCTGAAGGGGAAAAACAATCAGAAATCTTGAGAGCTGAAGGTATCGCACAAGCTCGTATTATTCAAGCTGATGCAGAAAAAGAGGCAATCGAAAGAATTATTAACGCATTGGCTGATAAAGGTCAGCCGGACAAATATTTGATTGCTATGAAATATCTTGAAACATTGTCAAGTATTACTGCCGGCGAAAACAATAAAGTCGTTTATATGCCTTATGAAGCAACGGGTATTTTATCTTCGGTTGACGGCATTAAACAAATGTTCGATAAAAATTAGTAATAACAGGAGGGCTTTTGCCCTCTTTTTCGAGGGGATATGAAACAAATAGATAATAATTTGGAAGATAATATAAAAAAAATACGTATCGTAATAACAACAAACGATCAATTCATTGACGGGGATTTGTTTTTACCCGAAAACATTCAATTCCGTAGTTCATCACCTGATAATCTGTTATTTTATTTCTTAAATGGCGGTTTTCAGTTTATAACGCTACAAAATTGTGAAGTCAGAGAACGAAAAAACATTGCATTCAGACCAGATACAATCGATGTGTTACATGTCCGAGTCGCAGCAATTATAACGGTACAAGTTGTTGAATCCTTTGTCAGTGAAGCAGAAAGATTACAACGATATACATCCAGAAATGTTGCACAAAATCTATTCGATGATGAAGATATGGTTTTGAATACAATAAATATTGGCCGCTCTCGTACGGAAAAACAAAAACGCAAAAAACGGAAAACAAATAAAGACTAATTTACATAAAAATAACATTTTTTAACGAAAGATGTTATTTTTTTTTGTTTTTGGTAAAATTTTTTTACGTGATTAATAAATAGTGAGAGAAGGAATAAAAATGATTAAGACACGAATTAAATCAAACAACTGTGGAGAGTTAAATCTAGATTATTTAAATCAAAATGTTACCTTATCCGGTTGGGTTTCTTGCGTTAGAGACCTTGGCGGAATTTTATTCATTGAATTAAGAGATAGATCCGGATTTTTCCAAATTGTTGCAAATCCGCAAATCAACCCTAATGTACATAAAATTTTAGAAAAAGTACGTTCAGAATACGTAATTACAGTTTCTGGTAAAGTTACAAAAAGACCGGAAGAAACATACAACGAAAAATATGCAACCGGACAAGTTGAAATGTATCCTGAATCTGTTGAAATTCTTTCAGAATCAAAAGTGCTACCTTTTGTATTGGAAGACGAAAATGTTTCAGAAGATATCAGATTAAAATACAGATACCTAGATTTAAGACGTGAAAAAATGCTTCACAATATGGTTACACGTCACAAGATTTGCCAAGCTGCAAGAAATTACTTGAACGGTCTTGATTTCTTGGAAGTTGAAACACCTATATTAATCAAAACAACTCCGGAAGGTGCACGTGATTATTTGGTACCTTCAAGAGTTCAAGAAGGCAAATTCTTTGCTCTACCTCAATCACCTCAAATCTTCAAACAACTATTGATGGTTGGCGGAATGGAAAGATATTACCAAATTGCAAAATGTTTTCGTGACGAAGATTTGCGCGCAGATAGACAACCTGAATTTACTCAGATTGATTTGGAAATGTCTTTTGTTGAACAACAAGATGTCATAAGAGTTGTCGAAGGTCTTATTGTTGACACTTTCAAAGCTGCAGGTGTTGAAGTAAAACCTCCGTTTATCCAAATGCCTTGGCAAGAAGCTATGGACAGATATGGTTCAGACAAACCGGATACAAGATTTGGACTTGAGTTATTTGACCTTGGTGACATAATCATGGAATCTGAATTCCAAATCGTTAAGTCAACTTTAGAAAAAGGCGGAATCATTCGCGGTATAAGAATTCCGGGCGGTGCAAAATATTCAAGAAAAGATATTGATGATATTACAAAATTGGCAGTATCTTTCGGCGCTAAAGCTCTTGCAAACATTATTTATAACGAAGACGGAACTGCTAAATCTCCGGTATTGAAATTTGTTACAGATGAACAAGCTAAACAAATTCAAGAACGTGCTCAAGCACAAGCTGGCGATATAATTTTCTTTGTCGCTGACAAACCAAAATTAGTTTACGACGTTATGGGAAGATTAAGATTACATTTCGGAAAATCTTTAAATCTAATTGACGAAAGCAAACATAATTTGTTATGGGTTGTTGATTTCCCAATGTTTGAGTGGAGTGATGAAGAAGGACGCTTTATGGCTATGCACCACCCATTCACATCTCCAAACCTAGAAGATTTAGACAAATTAGACAGCGGAGATTTGGGCAATGTTAAATCAATTGCGTATGATATCGTTTACAACGGAACTGAATTAGGTGGAGGCTCAGTCCGAATTCACTCTTCTGAAGTCCAAAAGAAAATATTTAAAGCCCTAGGTTTGACCGAAGAAGATGCAACCGAAAAATTCGGCTTTATGGTAAACGCACTTCAATACGGTACACCTCCACACGCAGGTTTAGCAATAGGTTTGGATAGATTAGTTGCATTGTTATGCAGAACGGATTCAATCCGTGACGTTATTGCATTCCCTAAAAATAGTGGCGCAAAATGCTTAATGAGTGATGCTCCGGGTGAAGCTTCGTTACAACAACTAAGAGAACTTCATTTGAAATCAACCGCTCAAGTAAATAAATAATTAATTAATAAAGAAACGAAAGCCACCGACTAAGTTAGTCGGTGGTTCTATTTTATATCAACTTATAAATTCGACATTTATTAATAATCCATTTTTCCTTTTTCTATAATTCGTCCTGCACACCCAATACCAGTCATAGATAATTCCTTTGCCGCAACTACCTCTTGTTTGTATTCTTGATATTCCATAGAATCAATTAAAGCTTGTCTTTCTTCTGCGGTTAATGCTCCAACAATCTCTTCGGCTTCTTGCTCAGATACACTTGTATCATTTTTTAATACATAATCTTTTATATAATCATCTTCAGAATTAATTTTCCCGTAATAATCATAATTACAACTCACTCGCCAATCAAACATTTTAACTAAAAGACAACCCCATTCTTCACAAGGATGATTTTTTGAACCAAGCCCCCAAAAACTCCCATCATTCAATAGAGAAAAACTAAAATAATCTCGCCCAACACGATTTGGTAACTTTTCACCATTAATATCTATAGTAAAATCAATTTGTCCAACATTAGCACCGTTATCACCTTGATAAATGAATTTAAAAACCGTTCCGTCCGGCAAGACATAACACAAATCAGTAGTACAATCCAATGTTTCCGCAGATACAAGTTCACTAGTATCATTTAAATAAGCATACTCAATTTTTTTATTGTAAGGTTCTGCACTCATATATGATTTTAAAACCGAAGTCATTTCCGCTTGATTTTCCAAGGCAAAATAAAATTTTGTTTCACTGATATTCGAAACCTCTTCTTTTGCAATCATTCTTTTGAAACTTTCAGAAAACAGAGAGTACACTTTTTTAAACTGCGTTGTATAAACCATTTTTTTGTAATTCGCAAAAACACTCGGCAAAATTAATGCCGCGACAACACCAACAATTCCTAAAGTAATCAAAACTTCAGCCAAAGTAAACGCTTTTTTCCTTTTAAAATAAACTTTCATTTAAAAACCTCCATGTTCTATATATAGAAATACCTATTGTCATTTTAGCATTATTGTTCTATATATGCAACATACTAATAACAATTATAAAGTTTTATTAAATGCCGTAGCAAATACTATACGCGAAGAACGCCAAAAACAAGGTAAATCAGTTCGAATGCTTGCGTATGAATATGATTTACAAATTTCACTATTGAGTCGTTTGGAAAATGCCAAAAACGATATTAAACTTTCATCATTATGGTCTGTATGCGAAGCACTTGAAATCCCACCTAACGAATTTTTATCAAAAGTGCTTTCTAAACTTCCAAAAGATTTTTCTCTACTGGATATTTAATAATTCAAAAATTTTTTAATAAGAAAGAGTAGACTTCTTTCGAAATCTACTCTTTTGCTATAAAATTAAAAACTATTTTCCGTTAACAACAGTTTTGAATTTTTTACCAGCAGAGAATGCAGGAACTGTTCTTGCAGGGATTTTCAATTCTTTACCAGTTTGAGGGTTTCTACCTACTCTTGCAGCTCTTTCTCTTGCTTCAAATGTACCGAAACCAACTAAAGTTACTTTTTTACCTTTAGCAACGGTTTTTTGAATAGTGTCAATTAAAGCAACCAATACTTCTGATGCTTCTTTTTGAGTAACGCTAGCTTTTTTCGAAATTTCTTGTACTAATTCTTCTTTGTTCATGATAAAACTCCTTTTCTTATTTGTACTCTTTTATTATATACGAACTGGTTGTAAACGCAAGTATTTTAACGTTTTTTAATATTTGTTAAACTAAAAAACATCTATTTGGAGTATAATTTGTGTAGAAACGTAAGAATTTTTACTGTAAGAGTTTTTTTTATATCCGTTTTTGGTAAAATATTATAGGATTTGATAGGAAAAGGATAGCTATGAAAGAAAGAGTTTTACTATTTTTTATAATCGTATGTTTGACAGTTTTTGTCTACATTTTCCAATCTTATACTGAATGGGGATTGGCAATATTAGTCG
Organism: Candidatus Gastranaerophilaceae bacterium; assembly: GCA_045538535.1. Taxonomy (GTDB): domain Bacteria; phylum Cyanobacteriota; class Vampirovibrionia; order Gastranaerophilales; family Gastranaerophilaceae; genus RUG14219. The sequence continues at coordinate 5,971 of JAZSRN010000028.1, forward strand.
GTGCAATGGCAGTTTATGCATTAGCGCTCAATATAGCGTACAAAATTAAAAATAGAAACATGCAAAAACATCCACCCGTAATCAATCAAGATTATAAACCTTTTGTTACGGTAATGATTCCTGCACATAACGAAGAATCTGTCATTACGAATACAGTAGAAAATATTTTAGCGATGGATTATGAAAATTTTGAAATCATTGCAATTGATGACAGAAGTTCAGACAACACACCACTTGTGTTACAAGAACTAGAAAAAAAATACGATAAAGTAAAAGCTTTTATAAGACCACACGATGCGTTCCCAGGCAAATCAGCAGTGCTAAATGACGCAATGAAATTTGCAAAAGGTGAAGCGATACTGGTTTTTGATGCAGACGCAACCGTTGAACCGGACTTTTTGACCAGATTAATTCCGGCGTTAGAGCCAAAAGATGTAGGTGCAGTTCAAGCTAGAAAAGTAATAAGAAACAAAGACGCAAACATTTTAACTCGTTGTCAAAACAACGAAATGACAATGGATACACATTTCCAAGTCGGACGCGATGCCGTAAAAGGTGCCGTCGAATTACGCGGAAACGGAGAACTCATCAAACGTGCCGCATTAGAGGACATTGGCGGTTGGAACAATTATACAATTACCGACGATTTAGACATGTCAACAAGATTACACATAAAAGGTTGGGACGTAAGATTTTGTCACGATGTTGTTGTTTATGAAGAAGGCGTAATCTATTTATTCCCTCTTTTCAGACAGCGCAGAAGATGGTTGGAAGGCACAATAAGACGTTACTTGGAATATTGCGGAGATGTTTTGACATCAAAAAAAATGTCATTACGTGCAAGCCTTGATATGACAGCCTATATTTCTCAATTCATCATGCCGGCATGGTTTTTGATTGAGTTATTTATTGTCACATACAAACTAATCGTTAAAGATGCAAATCCGCATATTATGTTTTCATCAATCATATTGGGATGTATAATCGGATTAGGATTTTTTATCGGAGCAAGATATGCCCTCAGACGTTATGACAATTTATCAAGAAAAGATGCGTTTGTACAAGCTGCACAAACCTCTGTATACCTACTTTTCTTATGGTTTCCGTTAGTTTTGTTTATCGGGTGCAAAATTTTATTCGTTAAAAAAGATATGAACTGGGGTAAAACAACCCACGGCATGGTTCAATCAGAACACGCATTAATCAAAGCTAAAGAAAACTTAAAGCACGTAAAAGCGGTAGCACAAGAAAATTTGAAAGCCGCAAAAGATTTGGCTAAAGACAATTTAAAAAGTGCAAAAGACAAAATCAAAGAAATTCTTAAAAACAGATAGAAATGGAGAGATATAAATGGTACAAGTTATTGAAAACGTAAAAGACAAAATCAGAGCAATTGAAAACTTCCCTAAAGAAGGCATTGTATTCAGAGACATCACAACGGCAATCAAAGAGCCGGAAACAATGAAGTCAATAATTGATTATCTTTGTGAACAATTCAAAGATGTAAAAATAGACTATGTTGCAGGTATTGAAAGTAGAGGTTTTATTTTTGGAATGCCTATGGCATACAAAATGAACGCCGGATTTGTTCCTATAAGAAAGCCTAAAAAACTTCCAGCTGCGACTTATTCTCAAAGTTATGATTTAGAATACGGCCAAGATACAATCGAAGTTCACCAAGATGCTTTTGGCGAAGGAGACAATGTATTAATTATTGACGACTTGCTTGCTACAGGCGGAACTGCTGAGGCTGCTTGCAAATTAGTTAAACAAACCGGCGCAAACCTTGTTGGCATCGGATTTTTAATTGAATTAAAAGATTTAAACGGAAGAGCAAAATTAGAAAATGAAACCGACAAAATCGTTTCAATGCTTCAATATTAAACAAAAATCATTTAAAAACCGAGAGGTTGGGTTTTCCCACCTCCCGGTTTTGT
>JAZSRN010000008.1:0-2264 GCA_045538535.1 Candidatus Gastranaerophilaceae bacterium
TGATATGAGAAGCTCTCAAGAAGCCAGAGAATACGATGAAAATTTAAGAAATATATTAAAATATATTGTCGTTTGTGATGGTAACCTTGAAGAAGGTTCAATGAGAGCAGATTGTAATATTTCAATTCGTGCAATTGGGCAAAAAGAATTTGGCACACGTGCTGAAATTAAAAACGTAAACAGCTTCCGTTCCTTAGTTCGTGCAATTGAATATGAATTTGTGCGCCAAGCAGAAATCCTTGAAGACGGTGGGCAAGTAATTCAAGAAACAAGATTGTGGGATGATAATTCCCGCGAAACTCGCTCAATGAGAGGCAAAGAAGATGCGCATGATTATCGTTACTTCCCTGAACCGGATTTGATGCCGTTGAAAATTTCTAGAGAATGGGTTAAAGAAATCCATGACAAAATGCCGGAACTCCCTTCACAAAAACGTGAACGCTATATGAGTTTAGGTTTGAGTGAATATGATGCAACTGTTATCGTTGAACAAATGGGATTGGCATTATTCTTTGACAAAGTCCTTGAGTTGGGGGCTAATCCTAAAACGGCCGTAAACTTTATTATGGGCGAAATTGCAGCTTATCTGAAGGAAACTCATGAAGAAATCTCTGAAACAAAATTGACTCCGGAAAATTTGGCAGAATTAATCGGATTGATTGAAAAGAAAACTATTTCAAATAATATCGGTAAACAAATTATTATCGATATGTTGAAAGAAGGTACTCCGGCTTCAAAAATCGTTGAGGCCAAAGGTTTGAGCCAAATTTCTGATAGCGGTGCAATCAAAGAAATTGCTCAAAAAGTTGTTGATGCAAACCCTGAACAAGTTGAAAAATACAAGGGTGGTAAAACTCAATTGTTCGGTTTCTTTGTAGGACAAGTTATGAAAGAAACTAAGGGTAGAGCTAATCCTCAATCAGTAAACGAAATTTTGAAAGAAATTTTGGGATAATTTTTAACTTTTTATACAACCCTCTCGATATCTGAGAGGGTTGTATGAATAATTTATCAAAAGGAGAATGTTTTGTTATTTAGGTCTAATAAAAAAACCGGCATGGAAAGAGAAATATTTGAACAATCGGATATTTTGTCTCATTTGTATGACATGTATGTTTCCGAAGGTGGAGATGTCAACATTGATGTTCCTTCCGGAGTTGAACATGTTGTTTTTGTGGCGTCCGGTTCTTCTTATAACAGCGCAAGATATGCAGCGGATTTGTTCGGAGACATCGCTAATATTGAGGCCAGAGCAATATATTCAAGTGAATTTCTTTTGAAGGCGGCCGTTCCGCATGCTCAAGATATTTTGTATGTATTTATTACTCAATCCGGTGAAACCTCGGATACGAATAAGGCACTAAATAAAGCAAAACAGTTCGGAGTTACGACTTTTTGTATCACTAATAAAAAAGACTCAACGATTTGGCAAGCATCTGATTTCAAGATGGATTGTCACGCGGGGGAAGAAAAAAGTATTGCTGCTACAAAATCTTTGACTGCGCAAATGTTCTGTTTAGCAATGTTGGTTTTGAAATATGCGAAAATGCGTGGTATTGATATTACGCCTTATTTAAACGAACTTAAAGATTTGGGCGAAAACGTAAATAAAGTTTATGCTTTGCGTGATAAAATTAAAAAACTTGCTAAATATATTGCGAAGTTTAAAAATGTTGTAATTACAGCGGATGGGATTTCTTATGCGTTGGCGCGTGAGTGTTGTTTGAAAATGAAAGAGACTTCATACCTCAATGTTTCCTCGAATATTCTTGGTGAATTTATGCATGGTCACGTTGCGGTTTTGAATAAAAAAACAATATTTATGTATATAACAAATTCGAATTTGGGTTATACAGCAATAAAGAATTTGAGCAAGATTAAGGCTGATTACAATCCGCCTATATGTATTTTGGGAAATCCTAATGAAAAGGTACGCTCGAATTTTAATATAAATATTAATTGCGAAAGTACACTTGTAAAATCGTTTTGTATAATTGTTATGGGGCAATTGTTGGCCTTAGAAGTTGCCCAAAGATTAAGACGAAACGTTGATAAACCGCGCGGATTAAATAAAGTCGTGCAATAATGTTTTTGTGCAAATGATTGGTTGAATAATATAAAAACTTGTAAATTGTTAAAAAATTTGATATATTGGGAACATGAAGAATATGCGTATGAATAGTATGAACATAGATTCAATCGAGGAATTTGGAAGTTCAAAATTGCCCGAAACCCTTGCTATGACTGCATTTGCGCCTACGGGG
>JAZSRN010000059.1:0-27976 GCA_045538535.1 Candidatus Gastranaerophilaceae bacterium
AAAACCCAGTAATATCAACGTTTTTGAAAACCTAATTGTTATGCAATTAGGTGTATTGTCGTGCGGAAATTTTGGGCGTGGAAGTCCTAAAGAAGATGGTGGGATTTTTGCCCCCTACTTAGCTCCCCCAGAGGGGGGAGATTCAGTATAAGTAATAATGAACAAACAAAGAAAGGTAAAAAACTATGAAGAAAAATTACAACAATTCAAATTCAAAAGCGGCGTCCCGCATTTTCGGTAGGGCTGGGTTCACTCTTGCCGAGGTTCTAATCACCCTCGCAATTGTCGGTGTCGTAGCGGCGTTAGTAATGCCGACTTTAATGACGAACATACAAGATAGAGTAAAAACCTCAAGAATACAGAATATTACCCAAAAATTCGGTAAAGCAACGGATAAAATGAAATCACTTTCAACCTTGGGCGGTTATGCAACAACAATGGATTTTGTAAACGAACTACAAAAACACTTAAAGATTGCAAAAGTCTGTGATAACCAACACCTAACCGAATGTTGGCCTACAGATAAAGTAATCCTTGATGACGAAGGCAAAGAATGGGAAATATCTAAAACCACAACCGGTAAACAACTAAAAATGACAAACGATGACACCCACGAATATGGCGATACGGTTGGTATAGTGACCGCAGATGGTACCGCAATGATATTAACCTACAACGCAAAATGTGATATTGATGAAGTACCAATAACTTGGTCAAACAATCAATCAAGCACATCCGGATGCGTAGCAGCAGTATTTGACTGGAACGGTTCTAAAATGCCAAATAAACTGTCCAATGATGTGGTTTTATTCAATGCTGGGGGCCTTGGCCAATCTTGTGCCTTTGAAATCAACGGTAGTTGTTTCAAAGCACCACAAGCAGCAAATACATATATGACAAAAGCAGAATGCGAAGCTAAAAAAGGAGACCTAGGAATAAATGTTTGTTATTATGACACAGATTACTGGGCAAAAGCAGTAGAAACATGTGGTCATGTAGATAAAATGGCAAGCATGGCAGATTTAGCAGCAATCGCAAGTGACATATACGGTACAACAATAGGCGCAGAATCAAGCCTATCTAGCAGTGCCGGCAAAACCTACAGTGCATCCATCGGAGCAAAATATGGTTTCTCAGATGCAAACACTTCGTCGTTTTGGGTTTGGTTTGGGCGTGAGCACGCTAGCTACTTTGGCGCCGCATACTACCGCACCTTCGAATCTTCGGGCTCGATCTGGGGCAGCGGCTACTACAGCCGGTACGACAGCAGCGGCTTAGTGCTGTGTAAAGAGTAGAGAGCTAAAATCTTTGATTATTAATCACTCATTTTGTTAATAAAAAATTATAACGAAACAAAAGGCCTTATTTAAGGCCTTTTTGATTTGTATATTGAATATGTTTTTATAGCATGTTATGCATAGCAACCGGTACGTTTGCTACAATACGCCGGCATTAAACGATTTTGAGTTTGGGAGTTAATTTGTTCATAAGAATTTGATGTTTGTATTGCAAAATTTGCAGTTATACTTGATAAGAAAAAAGAATTTAATGCCAAAAATAACCCGAATAAAAATAAAATCCCTAATTTTTTCATGTTCACCTACTTTAAATTTCTAACCTTATGTTATATTAAAGTAGAGAAGAATGAAAATATTGCGGGATTTTGTTGTATATTTTACAAATCTATAAATTACTTATTCAAAAAGCCGGCCATTGACATTTTTTGTGTATGGTTAATTTTTTGAGCTGATGTTAAATCTATAGAATTTGTTTTTTCTGATGGGATTTGTTCTTGGCCTTGCGCAGCTAATTTTGCCAAACGTTCTTTTTCAACTGCATTTTTGGTCATTCTTTCGCAATATTTTGCAAGCCACATCATGAATACCGGTACAAGAACGAGTGTAGATGCAAAACCAAATGCACTATTCATAGTTTTGGCACGTTTAATAAATTGGTTGTCAGTGTTTTTAAATACTTTGTAAATTTCTTCCAGTGCCGAAGAATTTTTCACATTTTTAAATGCTTCTTTAATTTCTTGTGTAGACGCATCGTTCAATGATTTTCCGATTATTTTTTCGGCGTTTGTTTTAACGGTATCGTTAATTAATAAAGTTTTTTTGATGTTTCCGCCGTTGTTTTCCAAGAATTCAAAGAAACCGTTTATGCCATTTTTGTAATTATGGATATTACTGTATTTTGAGACAATTTCTTCACTACTCAAAACATTTACGCCACCACCGGCGGTAAAATAGTTTTTAGCTTTGTGGAATATTGATCTGCTGTGATCTTCTGGTTTTGTATTTAATGCAAGACCAGAAGCTTTTGCAAACATGTCAGAGAATCCACGAGCAAGAGCTTTTGCCGCGAATAAAATCGCAATAAAGCTGGTTACGTCACGAACCAAGATTTCTTTACGATCGTGCTTATCCGGATTGCCATTTTTGTCTTTTGCGTTTAGGTATCTTGGAGGCAAGCAGAATCCGAACAACAATGTTAACATTGCAGGAACGGACATAGATGCGCCGTCAAATTCAAATGTATTTGATATTTTCTTTAACCAACTTGAATTGTTAACGGTATCAGCCAATTTGCCAAAAGTTCCGGCAGCACCGGTAAATGATGGATTTTCACCATTTTTAACTTTGTTGGTTTTATCTTTATCTTTTTTGCAGTCTTCCGGTTGCTCCGCACCTTCTAAACCTTTGAGGCCTGGATTACCTTTTAATCCAAGGCTATATAATTTAGGGATAACTGTATAAAAAGCAACAACTGCAGCGAACATGCTTGCATTAGATGCGATTCTTGTTCCCATTCTGCGTAAATTAAAGTTTTTAACTACGTCTGAAACATTCGCATCTGCGGAAGTTGCAACTGCTTTGGATGTTTTTTCGATTGCGTCATTAGAGTAGTCTTTTATACTTTTTAATAATTTTTTAAAGCTTTGAGTTACGGATTTGTTATTAGTTTCGTCTTTAACCGTTGCACTCATAAAGCCTGATGAAGCGTTAACATTAGCTTTTCTGAGTTCCATAAATTCATCGGCTAACGCTTGTGTTAAGTCTTCGGCTGAATTTTCAATTGGTTTGCCGATAAGAGTATTGAAGAAACCTTTTGATTTAGCTTTTTCAATTTCAATAGTTTTTTCGGTAAAATGTTTTGCTAATCGGTTTAATTCATCTTCGGCTAAACCTTGTTCTGTTGAGTTTTTCAAAACATTTTTGAAAATGTTTTCGTAGAATTCGGACTTAGCTTTGTTAGCATTAGCTAAAGTAGATTTGTTGGCTTGTGCGTAGCGTGTAAAATGATCACCTAAAGCACCAATCATATCTACAGAAACATTGTTTGCTGAACCTGAGAATTTCTTAATTCCGGCCATAATAATAGAAGGGATAATAAATGCACTAGGGCCACTCAATATTTCTCTAATACCTTCTCTGCGTGCGAATTCCCAGTTATATTCTCCGGTTTTATCACGGTTACGGTTGATTCCTTCGTAAATTCTAGGGGCAACCATGCCGATACCGTCTTGCGCAATAAATGATGCAGCAAAACCGCCACGACCAATTGCGTCCATTAATGTAACTACTGGATTTCCCATACCAGTAAACGATGTAGTTGGATTTGCTTTATTATTTTGATTATTATGAACGTAATTCTTCTTTTCCGGTGAATTTAATTGTATTGATTTTACTGACATTATCCCTACTTTATAACTAACTATAAATTCTACACATATATTTTAAAAACTTTCACACAAAATAAATTGCTATTTTGGCAATTGATATTTCGGAATTTTTACATTTAGTAAATGTTATTTACACAAATGAATAAGTGTACTCATTATACTTATTCAGTAAAAAAATGCAAGGAATTTACTACAGATATAATACTATCGTTACGATTTGTAATAAACTTTATTGTTAGAAAAAAAATATATATACTATTTGACACTTTTTTATGTTCAATATAATCTCAATATTATGGAAGCAGTGAATATAGTTGGTGCCGGTCTTGCCGGTTCAGAAGCTGCATTGCAGCTTGCAAAACGAGATATAAAAGTTAATTTATACGAAATGCGCCCTAACAAAATGACGGGTGCTCATGTTGGCGGAGATTGTGCAGAATTTGTTTGCTCAAATAGTCTTGGTGCGGCGGATTGCTCTAATGCAAGTGGGTTGTTGAAAAGTGAAATGGAAATCCTTGGTGGAGAACTGATTAAAATAGCTCGAGAGTGTGCGGTTCCTGCCGGCAATGCTTTGGCTATTGACAGAGTGAAGTTTTCAAAAACTGTTACGGAAAAAATAAAGTCCAACGCAAATATTTGCTATATACAAGATGAAATTACGGAAATCCCTCAAGGTTTTACGATAATTGCTTCCGGGCCTTTAACAAGTGATGTTTTAGCTGATAAAATCAAAAATTTTACGCAAAGTGAGCATTTACATTTTTTTGATGCAATTGCGCCGATTGTCGAAAAAGACAGTATAAATTTTGACAAAGCTTTTTGGGCAAGTCGTTATGATAAGGGTGAAGCTTCATACATAAATTGTCCGATGTCACAAGATGAATATGAAAAGTTTTATAATATTTTGATTAATGCACCAAGGATTGAGCAAAAAGATTTTGAAAAAGATAAAAAAAGTGCAAAATTTTTTGAAAGTTGTTTGCCTATAGAGGTTCTAGCTTCTAGAGGTGTGGATACTCTACGTTTTGGGCCAATGAAACCGGTAGGTTTGGTTGATAAAAGAACGGGTACAATAAATTATGCTGTTGTTCAATTGAGACAAGATAATTCAGCGAAAACGCTTTTTAATCTCGTTGGTTTCCAGACAAATTTAAAATGGGGGGCGCAAAAAGAACTTTTGCAATCCATCCCAGGTTTAGAAAATGTAAATATTGTTCGCTATGGCGTAATGCATAGAAATACATTTATAAATTCGCCTAAGATTTTAAAACCTACATTACAAACAATAAAGAGACCTAATTTGTTTTTTGCCGGTCAGATTACCGGAACTGAAGGATACACCGAATCAATAGCTTCAGGACTTTTGGCCGGAGTTAATATGGCTAAATTAATTAATAATGAGCCATTAATAGAATTGCCGAAAGAAACGATTTTGGGAGCATTAATGCACTATATTACAAATCCTGAGCACGAAAAGTTTCAGCCTATAAATTCTAATTGGGGAATTTTGCCGACAGTAGATTTGCCTAAAAAAGAACGGAAAAATAAAAAATTAAAAGCAGAACTTATGAGCAAACGTTCTTTGGAAGTGTTGAAAGAAGTTATTCTTTGATTAGTTGATAGTATTTGTAAAGTTGGCGTGCAAAACTTTCATCTTCAATTGCACAATAAAGTTCTTGTTTAATAAGTTCAATAGGTTTGTGATGATTGAATACAAAAAGTTTATAAATATCAATATTTAAGCAATTGGCAATTTTTGCAAGGTTTTCGGCTGTCGGATAATTTTTGCCATTTTCAATTCGGCTAATGTTATTAGGCTCAATACCAACACTTTCTGCAAGTTGTTCTTGCGAAATATTTTGTTGTTTACGAAGTTCCTTTATTCTTTTACCAAGTTGTTTTTTTATATTAATCATTATTCAACTCCCATATTAATTTTAAAGGTTATAAATAGATATTTAAACAACCTATCAAGCCTAATTGTCTTGACAAATATGCTTAAAAGATATATTATTATGTTTAACAAGTTGTTATTTATGTAAAATATGCTTTAAAAAGATGAACTATTTGTGAGGAAAGGAAATATTAATATGAAAAAGATTGATTTTTTAAACTTTGGTAAACTCGAGAAGAAGGGATTTACGTTGGCTGAAGTTTTGATTACGTTAGGCATTATTGGTATTGTTGCGGCAATGACATTGCCTACTTTGATATCAAATCATAATAAAAAGGTTTATGTAACTCGACTTAAAAAATCGGTTTCGGTATGGGAACAAGCTTTCCAAAAAATGCTCGCAGATGATGGTGTTGATGATTTAAGAGATACAGAATTATATAGAATATCTGAGAATTCTACGCATGGTGAATGTCAACCTGAAATGTATTTTTGGACGCAAGATACTGGATGTAAAGCTTATTTTGATTTGTTAAAAAATAAATACTTGACATTTAATATGGTTGATTTAGGTCATGAGCGCGTAGTTTCTTCTTTAGATATCTTAGCAGAAGACAATTCTACGGCGAATAATTCCGTTCAATTATTGGCAAACGATGGTACATATGTCTATTTTTATAATTTTTGGGAAGATGAAAGTAGAGGATATTGGGTAATAGATGTAAATGGTAATTCAAAGCCTAATCAGATGGGGCGTGATATATTCATATTTAAAATTACAAAAAATGGTCATTTAGTTGCAATAGGTTCCGATTCAGCAGAAGGTATTTTTACCAATGGTAAAACTTGGAAAGAAGATTTCAGTTTGTGTGGCGAGCCTGGTAAAACAATTGCAAAGAATTCAGAAGTTAGCGGAGAGGGTTGTGCCGCTCGTATTATAGAAAATGGTTGGGAAATGGATTATTAATCTTTAATATTTTACAAAGATGAAGGCGCGCCCGGTATGCCGGTCGAGCCTTTATTGTATATCTATCAATAATTAAAACAAGCTTAGCTGTGGAACTTCTGGAGTGTTTTCATCCGTTTTTTTGCGAGTTGCAAGATTGTTTGAAAAATCTCGTTGCATTTTTGTCATCAAATCTTGAGAACGTTTAATTACTTGTGTTGGTAAACCGGCCATTTTTGCAACTTGGATACCATAGCTCATACTTGCTCCGCCTTGAACAATTTTGCGTAAAAATTCGATTTCACCGTTTTCTTCTGAAACCGTAATTCTATAATTTTTGATTTGCGGATAAGTTTTGGTCATAACGTTTAATTCGTGGTAGTGGGTTGCAAAAATACATCTTGCTTTGATTTTTGTCGAAATAAATTCTGCAACGGACCAAGCTATTGCGACACCATCATAGGTGCTTGTACCACGTCCGATTTCGTCAAGTAAGATGAAACTTCTGTCGGTTGCTGCGTTTAAAATGTATGCAGTTTCAATCATCTCAACCATAAATGTGGATTGACCTAGCGTTAAATCATCGCTTGCGCCAACACGAGTGAAGATTTTATCAACTTGTCCGAGTTTTAAATAGTCACAAGGTACCCAAGAACCCATTTGTGCAAGGATTACAATAAGGGCGTTTTGGCGCATAAAAGTTGATTTGCCGGCCATGTTAGGGCCAGTTAAAATCATAAACTGGGTTGCTTCATCTGAGTTTGATTTTAATTCCAAGTCGTTTGCAACATATTCGCCTAATGGCAAAATCTTTTCTAATACTGCGTGACGACCATTTTTAACAATAAAATCGTCACTTTCGTCAATAATTGGTTTGCAGTAATTATTTTCGGCCGCAACTTGAGCCAACGAAGCAAAAACATCACATTGCGCTACGCATTCTGCGATTTCACGGATTTTTAATACGAATTCTTTTGCGTACTCTCTGAAATCACAGAATAATTTGTATTCAAGTTCAGATGATTTGAATTTTGCAGAAAGTACATCATCTTCGTGTTTTTTTAGTTTTTCGGTGATAAATCTTTCACCACCGGTAAGAGTTTGTTTTCTGATATATGTATCCGGAACTTGGCTTAAGAACGAGTTTGTAACTTCAATAAAGTATCCGAAAACTTTGTTGTAACCGACTTTTAAACATTTGATACCGGTGCGTCGTTTTTCTCCAACTTCAAATTTTCGGAGCCATTCTTCACCGCCGCTTAACAAATCTCTGAAATAATCGAGTTCTCCGCTTACTCCGTCCTTAATTATTCCGCCTTCTTTTAGTACAATTGGTGGGTTTTCGGCAATTGTTCGTTCGATAACGTCTACAAATTCCGAAATTTCATTTCGGTATTGTTCAATTGGCGCCATAATATTGTGATTTAACTTTGCGCAAACATCTAAAAGTTCCGGCAACACACTCAAGGATGTTTTCAAGCTTAAAAAATCTCTTGGTGATGCTGAGCTATTACTCATTCTTGTTGCTAGTCTTTGTATGTCATAAATCTTTTCCATCAGTGATATAATGTCAAAACGTACGGATGGATTTTCTACCAATTCGGATACGTAATTTTGGCGTACCAAGATGTCATTAACGTTTTTTAGAGGTTGGCAAATCCAACTTTTCAAAAGTCGTGTACCCATATTGGTTTTTGTTTTATCAATTGCCCATAATAATGAACCATATTTGTTTTTTTCGCGCAATGTTTCAACTAATTCAAGGTTTTTGCGTGTTGAACTATCCATAATCATGTATTCAGAAAGTTCATAAGGTTCAATTCTGTCAAACTTTGGAACGTTGTCTTTTAACGTTTCCCAAACATAAGCTAAAAGTGCTCCTGCTGCACGGAAACCTATTTTGTATTTTGAATATCCAAAACTTTCCAAACTATTTGCATTAAATACAGCTTTCAAATTGTTAGAAGAAAAATTTTCATCAAAAACATTAAGTGGAATCTTTGAGCAGTTGTATAATTTTACAATTTCATCCGGGAGCGCAATTTTTGTATCCGGTACGATTTGGAATGGCTTAATTTCTTCTTGTATTGCCGGAGCCAAAACTTCTGAAGGTTTAATTCTCGCCAACTCAGAAAGTATAAGATTTAAAGGTGCCTGAGTTGTTTTGAATTCTCCGGTCGAGATATCGGCGTATGAAAATCCAAATAAATCAGACTTTTCATCTTTAAAAACTGCACAAATATAATTGTTTGAATTTTGTTCCAACAAATCGCTTTCGGTTAACGTTCCCGAAGTTACAATACGTGTAATTCCTCTCTTAACAAGACCTTTTGCAAATTTTGGATCTTCTAATTGGTCACAAATTACTACTTTGATATTTTTTGCAACCAATTTTTCCAAATAATTGTTCAGTGTTTTTATAGGAATACCGGCTAAAGGAACCTTCCCGTATACTGCGCCGATATCGCGGGCTGTTAGAGTCAATTCTAATTCTTTTGCCATCAACACCGCATCTTCAAAAAATGTTTCGTAAAAATCGCCGAGACGATATAGCAATAAGTCATGCGGATTTTGTTTTTTAATCCCAAGATACTGCTGCATAATAGGCGTAGTATCTTCTACTTTTACTTCGTAAGATTTTATATTGTTGATTTCTTCTTTTTTCATAACTATAATGATATAGTAAAAAAATAAAGGATACAATATGGGCTGTTTAAAAAATTTACTTAGAGCGATTATTATAACCCTTGCAATAGTGGGATTCCTTGCTATAGGCGGAAAAGAAATTGTAACAAAATATGTTAAACTTTGGTTTAACCCTTCACAATCCGAAATATTAGAACGAGCCAAAAAAGTTGGGGATTTTTCTCAGATTTCTGAAGAATTTGAACTTGAGAAAGCTGCAGGTATAATGGGGTATAATGCTGTTGTTGCCGAACATAAGGCTTCAGGACAAAAAATGTTTGTTGTAGATATGGGTAAAAAACAAATTTTAACCCAAGAAGATTTGAAATCTGAAGATATAGAACAGAAACTTGTTAATGCGGCGCAAAAAATTAAATATCAATCTATTTCGGCGGAAAATATTGAAGTTACCAAAAAAGGGATTATGAATTCTTATGGCTATGAGGCACCGTATGTGCGTTTCAATGCAAAAGTTAGTAAACTCCCGATTGGTGAGGTTTCGGGTGTGATTTCGGTTGTAAAAACTGCCAATGGCGAGGCTAGAACATTGGTTTCTGTAAATGAAAAAAATAAGTATTCACAATTGATTACAGAAGAATTTTTTAAGAAAATAAAATAAAAGATTTTATCATACATTCGTTTGAAATTTTGAAAAAGTGTTGAAAAACGAATTTTGTTGGGTATAATAAAATTATGAGCAAATATAGTGAAATAGCTAGATTAGTTGATAAAGAAATGATTTCAATGAAGGAATTAAGGGCATTGATGCACGAGGACCTTGTGAAGTCTGTAATGCCTTGTAAAGAAGATAAAAGACGTCCTGGTTATCCAAAATATGAAATCAGATTAACTAATGAGGAGATTTATTGGGTTTATATCAAGAAAAATACTTTTATTCGTGCTTTACGATTAGGGGTTTCTTTTTGTGTACAGTCATTTAATTGGATAAAGGGAATTATTGAAAAATGCTGGTTCATAATATCTCGGAAGTTAGAGAACAAATAAAAAAATGGAAGAAGGAAGGGCTTTCTATAGGGTTTGTGCCTACAATGGGCGCATTGCATGACGGGCATAAGAGTCTTATGCTGAAAAGTGTTGAAAAATGTGACAAAACAGTAATTTCGATTTTTGTAAATCCTATTCAGTTTGGCCCTAGCGAGGATTTGGATAAATATCCGCGTACGCTTGAGGCGGATTGTGAATTGGCAAACGCTGCAGGTGTAGATTTGGTTTTCGCGCCGTCAGCAAAAGAAATGTATGGTGAAGGTCATTTGTTGTCTAATGATTTTTTAACATACGTTATTCCACCGTATTTTTACATTGATAAACTTTGTGGAAAATCAAGAACCGGGCATTTTGATGGCGTTTGTACGGTTGTGAACAAATTGTTTAATATAGTTCAACCGGATTTTGCGTTTTTCGGTGAAAAAGATGCGCAACAATTGATTATAATTAGAAAAATGGTTAAAGATTTGAATATTCCTATCGAAGTTGTTGGTTGTCCGATAATAAGAGAAGAAAGTGGTCTAGCTTTAAGTTCAAGAAATAAATATTTATCTCAAAGTGATAAAGAAGAAGCTTTGGTTTTGAGTAAAATTTTATTTAATATCAAAAATTGTTATAAAAAAGGTATAACTGATGTTTCTGCACTTAAAGAAACCGCATTTTCATATTTGAATAAAAATCATGAACTCGAGTACCTTGATATTCGAGACAATGATACATTGGATGAAAAATCTCAAGCAGATGACAATTCAAGGGTGTTTATTGCCTTGAAAATTAAAAATGTGCGACTTATTGATAATATTTTGTTGGGTTAAATATGATAGCAGTTTTAAAAATCATTAATTGGGTGTTGAAAGCTTTGTCGTCGCTGACTATACTTGGTCAAATTGTTTTGGCGATAGTTATTTTGTTGACAGCCGGTTATTGGTTTTTTAGTTTGATTGGTACGAATTTTTTGAGTTTTGTTTACCCTCTGGCCGAAATAATTACAAAATTTGTTCACCAATTTTATCATCAGCAAGTGAAAATAGGGGGACAAAGTTTTGACGGTGCATTGTTGCTTTTTGATTTAATACTTGCTGTTTCGATAGTTTTACTTTCAAAATTGAGATATTATATAGGTTTAGGGGTTCATATAAACGAAAAAAATATCAGAATTTTAAAAGATATTATCGAAGAAAATTTTAATATGCAATTGCAAAGAGAAACCGAAAAAAGGATTTCCAAACTCTCAAATATTGCAATACTAGTTGAATTTGAAATTCATACATTGGGTGTGAATAATTTGTTAGGTGAAAGACAAAAAGAAGGATTGAGAGAAATAACGGACGAGGTTTTTAGGGATTTTCAAGCTTCAATTCGTGCGATACCTAAAACTAAAATTGCAAAAACTGACAATAAAATGCTTATTCTAAATAGTGACTTTAATAATGTTGAAAAAATCTTTGACGCGATGAACAATTCAATTTATGACATTAAACAGTATTTGCGTAAAAAACGTTGGTTGTTGGATTTTTATATAAGTGCAGATATTTATGAAAAAGATAGTGATATAAAAGATTGTTATCCGGTTTTGCAAAACCTGATAGGTTTAAAAATAAAAGGTGAAGTGGTTACTCCGGGGAATTTTGCAATCAGATACTCCCTATTGGATGAGCAGAATTACGAAATATCAGGAAAAGGTCAATATAAATTAAGAAATGATGAAGATATTTCGGTTTGGACAATAATTAAGAAATTTTAAGTGCTACTTGCATTTTGTCATGTTTTTTGTTATTATCACTTTGTAACTGCAGACAATTAGTTGCCGAAAGGCATTAAACGTTAGGCTAATCGAGGTTATACAAGACGAAATATAGATAGTAAATTTATAAAGACTCGTGTATGATTTTGCAGTTATAGCTAGATTGATTGCAAAATCTTTTTAGTTTTTACGGGTAAGGAATAGGTCGAGCAAACCCCGACTCAGAGAATGGAAAAAGGAGCTAAAAATGGCAACAAAAGCTTTTAAATCTGAAAAAATAGAAACAATTAAAGCAAAATTAGAAAAAGCCCAAGTAGCAATTTTGACAGAATATAAAGGTTACTCTGTAGAAGAAATTACAAAATTGAGACGCAATCTTCAAAAAGAAGGCGGCGATTACATGGTAACTAAAAATACTCTTACAAAAATCGCGCTTAAAGGTACTGAATTTGAAGTTTTAGCAGATGCAATGAAAGGACCGATTGCTATCGCATTTGGTTTTGAAGACCAAGTTAGTCCTGCAAAAGCAGTAGCAAACTTCATTAAAGAAACTAAAAAAGGTGCTATTCTTGGCGGTGCATTGGATGGCAAATTCTTATCAGCAGCAGAAGCTGAAGAACTTTCAAAATTGCCTTCAAAAGACGAACTTATTGCAAAAATGCTTGGTTCAATCAATTCACCGGCATCTGGCATTGTTGGATCTATCAACGCAGTTATGTCACAACTTACTAGAACTATGGCTGCTGTTAGGGATTCAAAAGTTGCATAGGCAAAATATTTTTGCAAGTGCAGTTTAAATGTGACGTAGTCACACAAATTAGTAGAAAAAAACAAAAACATAAAGGAGAAAAAAATGAGCGTAGAATCAATTTTAGAATCAATTGAAAAATTAACTTTGTTAGAAGCAGCTGAATTAGTAAAAGCTATGGAAGAAAAATTCGGCGTATCTGCAGCAGCACCTGTAGCAGTTGCAGCAGCTCCTGCAGCAGCAGCTCCAGCAGCAGAAGAAGCTTCTGAAGTAAACGTAGTATTGGCTTCTGCTGGTGCTAACAAAATTGCAGTTTTGAAAATCGTTAGAGAAATCACTGGTCTTGGCTTGAAAGAAGCTAAAGATTTAGTTGACGGTGCTCCAAAAGCAGTTAAAGAAGGCGTTAAAAAAGAAGAAGCTGAAGAATTGAAGAAAAAATTGGAAGAAGCTGGCGCAACTATCGAACTTAAATAGTTTAAGCAAAAGCGAAATTCTATTGAAGGGGCGAAGTTTTTTAAACTTCGCCCCTTTTTTATTTAAGCCTTCAATCTTTTATATCGGTATTTTTACGCAAAATTCTGTACGGACGTTTTCTTCGCTTGTAACGGTAATTTCGCCCCCGTGCGATTTCGCAATTTGCTGAGATAAGTATAAACCTAAACCTGTTCCAATCTTGCGGAATTTTTTTGATACCGAATAGTATTTGTTGAAAATCAATTTTATTTCTTCTTTTGAAATTCCTTGACCGTAATCAATGATTGAAATTGTTGCAAAACCGGTATTTTCACCGATTATTATATCAATTTTGTCTTCGGTATTGCTATGCGAAATAGCATTGGAAATAAGATTTTTTATAACTCTTTCCAGTTGAAGCGGATCGGCGTTTACTTTTATATCTTTTTTAGCTTTGAAATTCAATGTCATGTGTGAATTTTCAACTAATGGTTGAACTTCGTCAACAATATGGGAAACAAAAGATTTTAACTTTATTGGTTCTTTGACTAATTTTATCCCGGTTTCTTTCATTTTATAAGTTTCTAGGATTATTTGTACTAAATCAATTAATTCTTTGTTGGAATTTTTCATTCCAATCAGCGCGGTATGCTGTTTTTCATTGATTGGCCCAAAGGTTTCGTTTAAAAAGAAATCAATCATTTTAGCTTCTGCAACAATAGGAACTTTTAAATCGTGTGTTAATGTCGCGACGAAATCTTCTTTCAATGTTTCAATTTCACGTTCTTTGGTTACATCTTTGATTAAAAGTACAAATCTTTTTTTATCTTCTATCGACAATTTGACTGTATTAAGAATAAAATTATTTGTTGGAGTGGACATAATAAATACGTTACAATTTGTAGCTTTTTCAAGTGATATATCTTCCGGTATTTGCATAAATTCAGAGATGTTTTTGCCTAAGATATCTTTACCTTTTGTTCCGAACCAGTCAATCACTTTTGGTGTTGCTCTTAGTATATTAAATTTGTCGTTGACAATCAAAATTCCATCCGAAAGAGAATTGATAACACTTTCAAGTAGTTTGTTTTGGCGCATCAATTCGTTTTGATATTCGACAATCATTTTTTCTCTGTCTTTTAATGTTTCAACCATTCGATTGATACTATCCGTAACGTTTTGGTATGTAGGGTGATTAAGTTGTTCTTCGATTTTTGTTGACAAATTACCGTATCGAACCGAGTTGACCGTTGTTGTAACTTTGCCCATGTAGTCATTGATTTTTGACCATCTCTTGTTTGTTTGTCTTGTGATTAGAAACAAAATAATGAAAACAATAATGATACTAAAATTTAAAAGATACCAAAGCATGTATAATTTTCTTAACCTTCCGTCTTAAATTTGCCTCTCTATGATAGAATTATAACAGATAGAAAGGGTTTTGTACATGGCTTTATTAAAATTGCCTAAAACTATAAAAATGGTGGTTACAGATTTTGACGGAGTTATGACCGATAATTGCGTTTATATAAATGAAGATTTTTCTATGACGCGGAAGCTTAATTATAAAGATATTATGGGGATTTTTTTATTAAAAAAAAGCGGACGTAATATGGCAATTATTTCGGGTGAAAAGAATTCTGCCATACAGTTGATGTCTGAAAAATTTGAAATTCCAGAAGTTCATCAAAATATTAGGATTAAAATTGATACATTAAAATCAATAATCGAGAAGTACGAACTTTCGCCGGAAGAGTATGTTTATATCGGCGATGATGTCAATGATTTAGATTGTTTAAATTATGCAAAATATAAAGTTACAGTTCCGCATGCAGTTGAAAAAGTTAAAAATGTTACTGATATACAAATAACACGAGAGCAAGGCGGTAATGGTGCGTTTAGAGAGGTAGTGGATTGTTTAATTGGTTAAAAAGTTTAAGGCAACAGATAAAAAGTATTAATAAAGAAATAACACAATATCAAAAGGATACTATTGTTCAATCCTTGCCATCATTGGCTTATGTGAATAAGGCAAAAAAGCTTATTGATGAAAATAAATTGTTAGAAGCTGAAGAAATTTTGTAT
The DNA here is from genome assembly GCA_045538535.1 of Candidatus Gastranaerophilaceae bacterium. Lineage (GTDB taxonomy): Bacteria > Cyanobacteriota > Vampirovibrionia > Gastranaerophilales > Gastranaerophilaceae > RUG14219. The sequence continues at coordinate 15,246 of JAZSRN010000059.1, forward strand.
AAAGCGCAAGAACTACCGCAAGAAGATGCGCTTGTTTACAAGTATCTCGGAATAATTAAGGATAGACTGCTTCAATTTTTTGATGCGGTTGAAATGTATCAAAAATCTGCAGATCTAAATCCGGAAGATAAAATTATTTGGCAAAAATTGGGTTTTGCACTTGTTAATATTCAAGAGTTCGACAGAGCCGAAAGAGCTTTTGATAATGCAAATAAAATTGCACCTTGTAATACGGATACTTTTACCGGTTGGGGTATGGCGTTGATGAAAAATCAAAAACACGCTGAAGCAAGAGAGAAATTTATAGAAGCTGCAAAGTATAATCGTTATAATTTTACAGCTATCTTTTTGAGTTCGGTTATGGAAATCAAATTGGGGATGTATGATGAAGCGGAAGCTAAATTGAAATTCTTGACAGGGGTTTGCCCAAATGAAACGAATAATTATGAATATGCGCATTTAAAATTCTTAAAAAATGATTATGAAAACACAATTTATTATGCGCAAAAAGCCTTGGAATATAATTCACAAATGCTTCCGGCATATCTTTTGATTGGTGAGGTTTTGGCCTTAAAATTAGATGAAAAAGCTTTTAAATATTTTTTGACTGCCGAAGAAAAAGGACTTGTAAATGCGAATTTGTATCTTGAATGGGGTAAAGCGTTATTAAGGTTTACAAGATTGCAAGAAAGTAAACATTATCTTTTAAAAGCAATAAGTTTGGCGCCTGAAAATGTTGAAATTATCGAAAATTTGGCGTTGTGTAATGTTTTATTGAACGATATGCAAGATGCACCGCCGTTAATAGAAAAATTGAAAGAAAAAACTCAAAATAATATGGTATTACAAAGAATTGAAGGGATTATGCAGTTTTTAAAAGGCGATTATGAGGGTGCAATTCCAACTTTAAGAGATAATGCCGAAATATTTGAATCTAACAACTTTTTCAATTATTTTTATATGGCAAAGGCTTATGAAAAACTTGGTCGTGATGCAAAAGTTTCAGATTATTTTGATAACGTAATATCTCAAAATCCTTTATTCATCAGTGCATATTTAGAATTTGCAAAGTTTTATATTTCAAAAAATAATTTTGCAGAAGCTCAAAGAAAATTAAGAAAAGCCGCAAAATTTGCACCTGAAAATTTCGAAATATTAAATCTTTTATTTTACGTAATTTACATACTTGTAAAACAAAATCTTTGCGCCTATAATGTGAAAGAAGCGATTTCGATTGCAAATAAAATACCTCAAGATTGTTTTAATTATAGGGATGAATTAAAAGATTTATTAGAAATACAACATTGTAAAATTGAAAGAGAATAACGTTGAGAAAGATAATAGTTCAAAAATTTGGCGGAACTTCCGTCGCGGATACTGATAAAATTAAGAATGTGGCCAAAACCGTAATAAGAGAAAAGGAAAACGGTAATGATGTGGTTGTTGTCGTTTCAGCTATGGGACACACGACAGACCATCTTGTAAAAATGGCGAAAGATTTAAACAATAATCCTTCCGGTAGAGAAATGGATATGTTATTATCAACGGGCGAGGGAATTTCTATTGCTCTTCTTGCAATGGCAATTCAAGCACAAGGTTATGATGCGATAAGTTTTAATGCCCCTCAAATTGGTATTATGACTGAAAAAATACATTCAAAAGCAAGAATTATTGATATAAAAACCGAAAAATTGAAGAAAAATCTTCAAGAAGGTAAAATCATCGTAGTTGCTGGATTTCAAGGTGTTACGGAGGATGGTGAAATTACTACATTGGGCCGCGGAGGTTCTGATACGTCGGCCGTTGCCCTTGCTGCCGCGTTAAATGCTGAAAGATGTGATATATATACAGACGTTGAAGGTGTATACACAACTGATCCGCGAGTAGTTCCTCAAGCTTCAAGATTAGAACAGATATCTTATGAGGAAATGCTTGAACTTGCGCATGCTGGAGCTAATGTTTTACATCCGAGAAGTGTTGAAACTGCAAAACAGTTTAATGTTCCATTAAGAGTTCGCAGCAGTTTTAAACTTGATAATTTAGGCACGTTAATTTTAGGAGTAGAAAAAATGGAAATTTATAAACCGGTTGCCGGAGTAGCGGCAGATTTATCACAAGCAAGAATAGTTGTATGCGATATACCGGACAAACCGGGTTATGCAGCTAAAATATTCACAAATCTTGCAAATCAACAAATTTCAGTTGATATGATTATTCAATCTTATGCAAGAAAAGCTTCTAATACAAACGATATAGCGTTTACGGTTGATGCAGCTGATTTGGATAAAACAATTTCAACTCTTGAAGCTTTGAAAGATGAAATTCAAGCTGATGATATTAAAATTGACTCAAATATTGCAAAAGTTTCGATTGTAGGCGCCGGCATGATTGACAGACCTGGTATCGCGTCAGCAATGTTTGAGACACTTGCAAATCAAGGTATAAATATTAGAATGATTTCGACAAGTGAAATCAAAATTAGTTGTCTTGTTGACAAAGAAAATGCACAAAAAGCGGTTAAAGCTTTGCACGAAGTTTTTGAGCTTGAATCCGATGAGATTGCCGAAGTTAAAGGTACTTTGCCGGAAGAAGAAGTTTAAAACTGAAAGAATATTTTAATTATTCTTTCCCCAAGGCTTTACTAGGAATTTAATCGCTTTGCCGTCAATATGTTGTTGCATTGCGTATTCAATGTCTTGAAGTTCGATGGTGTCTGTTATGAGTTTTTCAACTTCTACATCGCCTGAGGCAATGTAATCCAGTGCCATTTTGAAATATTGTGGTGTGTGGTGAAACACACTCATTAATTTGATATCACCATAATGCATTTTGGTTGTGTCAAAAGTTACGGTGGAGCCGGATTTGCAACCTCCAAAAAAGTGGACAGTACCTCCTGGGCGTACACAAGAAAATATTCTTTCCCAAATTTCAGGTAATCCAACGCATTCAACGGCAACATCTAATCCTCTTTTTTCGTCAGTATATTCTCTAAATATTTTTTCGGGATTTGGATATCTGGTCAAATCAATGATTTCATCAGCATGTGCAAATTCTTCGGCAGCTTTTAGTTTTATTGGATTGCGTCCGGCGACAATAACTTTTGCCCCTTTCAATTTTGCGAGTCGAGCAAACATCAACCCTATAGGGCCGATGCCAATTATTCCTACTGTATCGCCTTGTTTTATGCCGGTTCTTTCAATGCCATGGACAACATTAGCCAAAGGTTCGCAAAAAGCAGCTTTGTCAAAGCTTAAATTTTCCGGTAATATTAACATGTTTTTTTCTACAATGCGCGCCGGAACGGTTATGTATTGTGCATAAGCTCCGTTTAATAAATCAAGATTTTCGCAAAGATTAAATTCACCTTTTTTGCAATAAAAACATTTGCCGCAAGGTGCTGAATTTGCTGCTACTACTCTATCGCCGACTTTGACATTGTTAACGTTTTTGCCTATTTTTTCGACAATACCTGCAAATTCGTGACCAAAACCGGACGGAATTGATTTTATCAAAACGGGGTGACCGCGTCGAAAAGTTTTTACATCAGTACCACATGTAAGTGCAGACATGATTTTAACAACAACTTCACCTTCTTCAGGCGGTTTTACCATTACATCTTCGAATTTTATGTTTTGTGGGCCATAATATTGTATAGATTTCATAATGTTCCTTTATTAGCAAATTTTTATAAATGCTTTCATAATTTTGTTTGTTACTGTGTCGTCAAAAGCTTTTTGAACATTTTCTAAATCATATTCGGTCGAAATGTTTTTAACATTTACTTTCCCTGATTTTAAAAGTTCTAAAGCTTCTTTTAAATCTTCAGGCGAAGGCGAATAACTGCCCAAAATTGTCAATTCTCTGTAATATATTTCGTTGTTTGCATACCCCATATTGTTCGGTGTACTCGAAAATACAAGGATTTTGCCTCCGTTGCGAACAATTTGTAGCGCAGTGTCAATCGCTTTGTCTGCACCGGAGGTCATGAATACTGCATCGACACCATAGTTTTCAGTTCTTTCATTGATTTCTTCCAATGTTGAAGTTGAATTTTTTGAATTAAAGGCATCAACACCCTTAGATTTTAAAAATCCCACTCTTTCATCTAACAAGTCTAATCCTACAGTTTTTATGCCATATGCTTTCAGCGCTTGTGCCATAATGATACCGATAGAACCAAGTCCGATTACTGCAGCTGTTGAACCTTCTTTTAAGGCACAACGTTTGATTGCACGAACACAACACCCTAAAGGTTCGTAAAAAGAAGCTTCTTCTATTGTTAAATTTAGGGGTTTTAAGTGTGCAACATTTTTGAGGTGTTCTTCTGAAAGATAAACGTATTCGCTAAATCCGCCCGGGATAATGTTTGTTGCCTTGAAGTGTTGGCACATTGATACGTTTCCACTTTCGCAATAACGACATTTTCCGCAAGGGATGTGGTGTGATGTTACGATAATATCACCTTCTAAAAAATTTGTATCCGAATTGATTTCTACAATCTCTGCAACAATTTCGTGACCTAAAACCGTTCCGTTTTTAGCAATTTTTTCGCGAAATTTAACTATGTCACTTCCGCATAAACCACAGCCCAAAACTTTTACTATAGCACCTTTTTGAGCGTTTAAACATAATCTGTCATAACTTTGTACGGTTATTTTGTCGTCATTAATAACTGCTATTTTCATATTTTTGCCTCGCAAAAAAATGTTATCACAAATGTGACAAAGTTCCAACAAGTAACTATTGAAAATACTTAAATTCTTGACAATTAGTTTTGTTAGATTTAAAACAAAATTATTGATAATTTTTGCCGAAATATGATGAAACTAAACTATTGGTAAATAAGTATTTGCGCAAATTTTGTCGGTTAAAATAAATATTTTATGGAAGAGCAATAATGAACATATTTTTTATAGGAATTACCATATTAATTTTGGGTGGAATTCTATCAACTTTTTTGAATAAAAATTTAAAGATACCAACATTGTCAATTATGACGTTAATTGGTGCAGTGTGCAGTTTTCTGCCCGCATTAAACGTAATGCTAAAAGGTGAAACGTTGGTTCAATCATTAAATTTCAACAATATTTTTGGAGTGGTAAACTTTGTTATAGACCCGCTTTCGGCGTTTTTTATAATGGTTATATCTGTTATGAGTACGATAGCGGTTATTTATTCTAATGGGTATTTAAAACCTTATATTGAAAAAGGTAAGAATATAAATTCTCATTTGATATTTTTATCAATGTTGATTGCTTCGATGTTGGCTGTGGTAACTTGTCAAAATGCATTAATGTTTTTGATTTGTTGGGAAATAATGTCATTGAGTTCATTTTTCCTTGTTATTTTTGAAAACGAAAAAAAAGAAGTTTTGCATGCCGGTATCAAATATTTAGTATTTATGCATATATCCGTTGTATTTATTATGATTGGATTTGCAATGATGAGTATTTCCGCCGGAAGCTATGATTTTTCAAGTTTTATAAATTCATTTGAAAGTAATAGTCATTTTGCGAATATAATATTTCTTTTGATGTTTATAGGTTTTGGTACAAAAGCCGGTTTTGTACCTTTTCATAACTGGTTGCCAGATGGGCACCCCGCTGCACCGTCACATGTTAGTGCGATGATGTCCGGCGTGATGATTAAAACTGGGATTTATGGTATATTAAGAGGGATTTCCCTTATTGGTATTCCGTCAAAGTGCGTTGCTTATGCCGTAATTATTATTTCAGTTTTGACATTTTTATATGGGATTTTATATGCAATAACTCAGGAAGATGTCAAAAGGATGTTAGCATATTCCTCAATCGAAAACATAGGAATAATCGGTCTTGGTGCGGGTGTCGGTATGTTAGGGCTCGCGTATAGTGCACCGATGGTTGCAGTGTTGGGTTTTGCAGGTTGTTTAATTCATATTTTAAATCATTCAATTTTTAAAGAGCTGTTATTTTTGGCGGCCGGTAATCTTTATAACAAGACCCATACCAGAAATATTGAGGCATTGGGTGGGTTGATAAAATCAATGCCTAATACTGCAGTTCTTTTCTTGATAGGTGCTGTAGCCATTTGTGGTTTGCCGCCTCTTAACGGGTTTGTTGGTGAATTTTTAATATATTTTGGGATGTTTAAAGGACTTGGTATTCACAATTTCTTCTCTTTAATCACACTTTTATTTGCGATTTCGGGCTTAGCTCTTGTCGGAACCATGGCAATGTTGTGTTTTACCAAAATGTTTAGCATAATTTTTCTTGGAATGCCTAGAGATAAAGCTTCAGAAACTGTGACGGGAGATTGTCCAAATTCAATGATTTTGCCAATGAGTTTGTTGGCTGTATTGATATTTGCTATAGGGTTACTCCCACAATATGTTTTTGATTTTGTGTTAAAACCGGTTGAAAATATTACGGGCAAGTTAAATGTTTGTATTGCTGAACCGTTGAATTTGATGCAATTTATTTCGATTTTTGCATTATGTTTTATAATATTTTTGACTGTTTTAATATTGTTAAAATTGAAATTTACAAAAGGTAAAGTAGTTTTGCACGAAACTTGGGGATGTGGTTATAATCGCGCAAATAATCACATGCAATACACCGCATCATCATACGCAAGTCCGTTTTTAACAATGCTTAGTCCGTTGTTTAAAAAAATATATGATATTGAAAAACCACGTAAACTTTTTCCGCAAAGCGCTCATTTTCATTTGGAAATTGAAGATATTGAAGAAGCTTATGTTATTGATCCGGTTGTTAAATCTGATGAATGGTTTTTGTCAAAATTTGAAGCTTTGCAAAGTGGTAATATTCAATCGTACATTAAGTACGGATTAATATTCTTAGTATTAATTATTATTGGAAGCTTATTTATAGGATAACGAAAAATGTTGATAAAAATTTTAAATATAATAATTTTAATGTTTATTCCGTTCATAATGGCCGGGATTATAAATAAAACCAAAGCTTTTTGGGGTGGAAGAAAAGGCGCTTCCATTTTGCAACCGTTTTATGATTTTGTAAAACTTATTAAAAAAGATTTTGTTATAAGCAAAACAACATCAATCGTTTTTCGAATTTCGCCGATTGTAACTCTTTCATCGGTGTTTTTTGCGGCATTGTTTATCCCGTTGGTGACAAATTCAGCGATAATAAATATTCCTGCGGGGTTGATTGTGTTTGCATATACATTAGGGTTAGGAAAATTCTTTGCTTTGATTTCGGCAATGGATACCGGTAGCAGTTTTGAAGGAATGGGAGCTTCTCGTGAAGTTTGTTTTACTTCGCTTGTTGAGCCGGCATTTTTCATGACAATTGCTTCGGTTATGGCGTTGAGCGGGAACTATTCCTTTGACTGTTTGCAAAATATTCTTGTGCGTGCCGGAAATTATGGAGTATTGATTAGTATTTTTGCGGTAGTGGTACTATTTTTGATGATAGTAATTGAGGGCTCTAGAGTACCGATGGATGATCCAACAACACATTTGGAATTAACTATGATTCATGAAGTTATGATTCTGGACAATTCGGGTAGCGATTTGGCGATGTTTAGTTGGGCTAACGGTATTAAGATGTTGTTATTATCTTCGCTCATTGCGTATATTATTATCCCGCAAGGTTTAGAGATTTGGATAAATATTCTTTTGTATTTCGCAGTGTTATTTGTTATTTCTGTACTAATAGGGACGATTGAATCCGCTATGGCCAGAATAAGAATGTCGCACGTTTTTGAATTTGTTTTTTTGATGAGTTCATTTGCGCTCGTTGTGCTTTCACTTGTTGTTGCAAAGGTGTTTGGAGGTTAGAATGGTAAATGGTTTTATAATACTTTTTGGACTTACAATGTTATATTTGGCCGCAACAAGTCGTATTGTCGCACATATCAGAATAGTTATTGCGCAAGGTATTCTTTTGTTTTTGATTTGTTGTTGCGGAATGGAGCATATTAATTGGTTAAATTTTGCATTTTTAACTGTTGAAACATTGGTTTTTAAATCAATTGTAATACCTTGGTTTTTGTATAGAGTATTGAAAAAAACACACTCAAATCGTGATGTTGCTGCTAATATCCCACACTTTTATTGTTTGGTAATTGCAAGTATAATTCTACTTGCAGGATTTTTGGCTTCAAATTATTATATTTCTTCTATGAAATTAATTTCACCTATGTTTTTTGGAGTGTCTATTGCAACGATAGTTATAAGTTTGTGGCTTATTACGATTAAGCATAAAATTATATCAAATGTTATCGAATTTATAACGATGGAAAACGGTATATTTTTACTTTCTTTGTCGGTGGCAAAGGAAATGCCAATGCTCGTTAACCTTGGCGTTTTGCTGGATGTATTTATTGCCGTTTATATTTTGGGATTGTTCGTCAACGTTATAAATAAAGAATTTAAAGATTTAGAAGTTTCACATTTGTCAGAGTTAAAGGATTACGAATACAATGATTAGTTCAATATTAATATTCCCGATAATTGCTTGTTTTATAATGTTTTTGTTCAAGAAGAGATTTTTGGACAAATTAATGATAAATTTGTATGCTATTTTGCATTTTTGTGTAAGTGTTATGGCTGTATTAGGTTTGATTAATAAAAATGCAGGTGCTTATTTTGCAATAGATGATACCAATTTAGTATTTTTGCTTATTTTATCAATAGTTTTTTTAATGGTTGCAATTTATAACAACGATTATATGAAAAATTTTGAATTTCCTTCGCGTAGATTAAGACATTATTCGTATATGATACTAATATTTGTGCTTTCAATGACGGGAACATTGTTGTGTACGAATCTCGGACTTGCTTGGATTTTAATTGAGGCTACAACTTTATCAAGTGCGTATTTAATCTATTTTAATAAAACAAAAAATTCTATTGAGGCGGCTTGGAAATATGTTTTTATATGTTCAATCGGTATCGCAATGGCATTTGTCGGAATTATTCTTTTGAATATTTCTACCGGAACAATTAATACTCTTGATTTTTCACAATTATATAAATATGCTATTTCATTTGACCATAACTGGTTAAAGATGGCGTTTGTGTTTATGCTTTTTGGGTTTGGTGCGAAAATGGGACTTGCTCCTATTCATTTTTGGTTGCCGGATGCCCATTCAGAAGCACCTTCCCCGATTTCGGCATTGCTTTCGGCTGCGTTGCTAAATTCTGCATTTTTGGTGATTGTCAAAGTTTTTAAAATAATGACATTGGCGCATTGCGAAAATTATGCTAGATTAATTTTGTTGTTAATGGGATTTATATCTTTATTCATAACCGCAGTTTTTGTTTATCATATTAAAAATTATAAAAGGATGTTGGCGTATTCATCAATTGAGAATATGGGAATTCTTGCCATCGGAACGGCACTTGGTGGCGTTGCGCATTATGCCGTAATTCTTCATCTTATCGGACATTCACTGGCAAAAGCATCATTCTTTTTGTCCTCCGGAAATATCTTAGAACTTTTTGAAACTAAAAGAATAAAGTCTGTGAACGGACTTATTAAAGCTGATGCCAAAACCGGTTGGCTATGGGTGGTGTCATTCCTTGCAATATGTGCATTCCCTACCTCTGTTTTATTTGTTAGTGAATTTTTGATGATAAAAACTATGATTTTGGAAGGTCATTATTTATTGTGTGCGTTATTTGTAATTCTTTTGACAATTATTTTATTTGGAATAGGTAGAGTTACTTTAAAAATGGCGTTTGGTAATGTGAGCGAAGATAAAAGTAAAATTATTGAAACAAATAAATCTAAAGTTACAACGATGATGTATTTCCCGCAAATAATTATGTTAATTATGGTATTTGCATTAGGGCTATATATCCCGCCGTTTTTAAACAACATAATAAAAATGGCATTAGCAGGGTTTTAAATTATAGGTGATATAAAATGATAAATTGGTGTATTACAAAAAATAATAAAAAAGTTAGTATTTCAGAAATCCCTATTATATCTATAGGTGAGTTGAGGGAAGAAATAATTGCACAAAACAAACGCCCGATAGGTTTTTTCGGAAAGGATTGGGGCCATAACCGAACAAGACTTTTTGTTGTATTGGCAGATGATGTTAATGGCAATTTATTGATTTCATCTTCTTTATTTGAAGAAAATGAAAAAGAATATGACTCTTTAACCCAGAAAGTTCCGGCGTTTCACGTTTTTGAAAGAGAGTTTTATGAGCAATTTGGGATTAAACCGTTAAATCATCCTTGGTTAAAACCGTTAAGAAACAATCAAAATGATTACGAATTCTTCGAGGTTAAGGGTGATGAAGTTCATCAAGTTGCAGTTGGCCCTATTCACGCCGGAGTAATTGAACCGGGACATTTTAGATTTATGTGCCATGGTGAAACGGTTTATCATTTAGAAATTATGCTTGGTTATCAGCATAGAGGCGTGGAAGATTTGATGGTTAAATCTCCAAGTAATCAATTGGCAGAATCAATATGCGGAGATAGTGTAATCGCGTATAATACTGCTTATTCGCAAATTATTGAAGAGTTGAAAGATATCAAAATAAGCAATAAAGCTCAATTGATTCGAAAAATAGCCTTAGAAATGGAGAGAATAGGTATCCATATCGGTGATATGGGTGCAATTTCTGGTGATATTGCTTATTTAATGGGGGCATCTGTTTTTGGAGCAACCAGAACGCTTGTGATAAATACAACTCTTGCGATGTGTGGAAGTCGTTTTGGTAGAGGTTTTATAAATGTTGGCGGTGTGAATTTTGACATTTCTGATGAGACTATTTGCGAGGCTGTCAAAACGCTTGATAAAGTAGTTAAAGATGTCGAAAGAATGACTAATACAATGTTAAAAAGTTCTACTGTAATGTCAAGATTGGAAAAAACCGGAACCGTTAGCGAAGAAAGAGCTAGGGAAATCGGTCTTGTTGGTATGGCTGCAAAATCTTGTGGTGTAAATTTGGATTCTCGATTTGACTTCCCTGATAAATGGATTAGTGATTTGAAATTTGACAATAAGCCTTTCAAAGCTACCGGTGATGTAAATGCGAGATTTAAATTAAGATACAAAGAAATTTTGCAATCAATTTCAATGGTTAAAAAAATGTTTGCGAAACTTCAAGACTATAAAAACGATTTTATTTTGGTAGATAATGTACAAAATGAATTGTCAAAAGATTCTTTTGTAGTTTCAATAGTAGAAGGTTGGAGAGGTGAAGTCGTACATATTGCTATGACGGATTCTGAAGGCAAACTTTCAAGATACAAAATTAAAGACCCATCATTTAACAACTGGTATGGATTGGGGCTTGCAGTTCGGAATAATGGCATTTCAGATTTTCCGCTATGTAATAAAAGTTTTAATTTGTCGTATTCAGGAAACGATTTATAAGGAATATAAATTATGTTTGATACATTAAAATCAAGAATTTTTCAAGGAAAACAATATATTAAAGATATTCAAAATGCGCAGATGTGCGAACAATTTAGAGGCTTTCCGATTTTGAAAGAAGGTGTTGATGTTCAAGCGTGCCAAGGTGTTTGTCCTACCGGTGCTTTAAATTTAACTCCCCTTTCGATTGATATGGGAAAATGTACTTTTTGCGGTGCTTGTGCCAATCTTTGCAATGCAATTGAATTTACAAACGGTTATAAACTGACTGCTTCTTCTCGGGAAAAATTAGTTGTTACTGCTCAATCAGATTATGAAGAATATGTAAAAAATGCGGTTGAAGCTAAAAAAGAAATAATTAAAACTTTTGGCAAGTCTTTAAAACTTCGTCAAGTTTCGGCTGCCGGTTGTAACGGTTGCGAAATGGAGTTGAATGCATGTTCAAACGTAAATTTTGATATGGGAAGATTTGGCATAGACTTTGTTGCCTCTCCGCGTCACGCGGATGGGATTGTAATAACTGGGCCTATTTCAAAAAATATGGCATACGCGCTAGAAGATTGTTATAATTCGGTTCCTAATCCTAAAATTGTAATTCTTTGCGGTGCTTGTGCTATTTCTGGCGGAGTTTTTCAAAACAGTTCGGAATTAAATAGAGAATTTTTAGAAAAATATCCGATTGATTTATATATCCCGGGTTGTCCGGTTCATCCGCTTACTTTTATAAACGGGATTTTGAGTTATATAAAAAAATAAATAGTTCTTTTTAATAGCCGGTTTTTCGCATAATTTTTTGCCAATAATGGTTATAATTTTGATATGAGATATATTTTGGATTGGTATAATACATTAGAAAAACCTTTTTTAAATCCGCCGGCATGGTTATTTGCTCCGGCTTGGACAATTCTTTATTTGCTAATGGCGGTTTCTTTGTTGTTGTATTTGATTTCGCCTCAGAAAGAAGTTAGAGGTTTTGTTATATTTTTTGTTCAATTAGGTCTGAATTTGCTTTGGCCGTCGGTATTTTTTGGCGCGCAGATGATTATTCCGGGTGCAATTATTTGTGTTTTGTTAACGGTTTTGATTTTTTATAATATAAAAATTTTTTATTGTGCATCAAAAGTTTCGGCGTATTTGTTAGTTCCGTATTTTGTATGGATGTGTTATGCAACTTATTTGAATATTGGCCTTGCAATACTAAATTAGTTAATAAATATTTTTACGAGACTTGATATTTGTTAAAAAATTTGATATATTGGGAACATGAAAAATATGTATTTGAATAGTATGGACATAGATTTCATTGAAAAAGTCGGGGGTTCGAAATTGCCCAAAACCCTTGCTATGACTGCGTTTGCGCCTACGGGG